>JAGGWR010000146.1 GCA_021163445.1 Candidatus Tharpella aukensis | reverse complement strand
ATGCAGATGTATATCTGCCGCAGGCATTGGCAAAGAAATTTCCCGGGGCTGGAAAATCGTGGATATGGCAATGGGTTTTCCCGGCTAAGAATTGTTCAATAGATCCCAGAACCGGAAAAGTTCGACGGCACCACACTCATGAGACAGGTTTACAGAAAGCGGTGGCGAATGCCGCAAAAAAAGCGGGCATAAATAAGCGGGTGAGCCCGCAGACACTCCGTCATTCATTTGCCACGCATATGCTCGAAGCAGGCAAGGATATCCGGCGTGTGCAAGAACTCTTAGGACATGCGGACGTGCGGACAACGATGATTTATACGCATGTGATGAGTACAAATTTTGCAACACTGGGAAGCCCTTTGGATGAACTGGACAATACCTGAACCTGGTTTGTCTGGCTACCCGCCTGAATGCCCGGGGGTGGTTTCAATCTCAAGCGGACGCTGAACAGTTACTTTGGCTTTTACTCAGCTCCTTGATCGGAGAATTGAATTGCTCCGAAGGTTGGGTTCAGGGGGGTGCGTTGGCCTCCGATGACGGTTGCCAGGGCTGAGAGGGGAGCTAAACGTTGGAGGCAGAATTCACGGCTTAAGTGGCGAAAATCTTGGGGGATGGCCTGTTCTTCGGCAATTATCTCGAGCAGGGCTCTGAATTTAAGAAAATATTGGTTGCCTTTGCGGTTATGATCACGATTTTTTGATTCCAGGAGATTGCGGATTATTGTCAGTTTTTGATATGGGATATTACTGTTTTGACTGTTTTTTTTCTCTATTTGGGCCTGATGTCGCTGCAAGTAGTCGTAGGCTTCAAAAAATTCAAGTATTGGTGTGCGAAACAGCCTCTTTCCTCGGCGGCGTAACTCTTCAAAAAAAATTCCCAGACCCATACAACTGAGGCTGTTTTCCGGTAGAGTCAACCATTGGTCGCGTAAAAGATGTTTTAATCGTGGGGTGAGGATAAAATTTTCACTCTGAAGCCACCACTGTTGATAGACCTTTTCAGTCTCAACTTTTGCTGTGGGCGGATCGTTTTTATCCTTATATTTTTGCTGAGGAACAATGTAGTTGTCCGCCAGACTTTTGAGTGGTTCCGGTAAAACAAGATCAAGATTTTTAAGTTCACTCAAAGGGTTGGTACGGAGCAGGTCGTTCAGGAGAGGGTTTTTCGATTCTGTATTGGCAGATATTTGTCGCCGGAGCTTACAGCAAGGCTCAATCAAACTGTCATAAATGACTGCATCAACATGATTTGTCGCCGCAGGGATGGTTTGGCAAAGTTGCAGAGAGTAGTCAAGGGTTGCCGTTTGTTCTCGGTCTTGCCTGGTCGTTAAATAATTTTTCAAAAAAATATATGTAACGATCGCCATAGCGGTCATTGCCGGGGTAACCGTTACAGATCTTTCCGCTTGGTTAAGCGAAAGTTGATAAACACCGGAACGGTTAATCTGCTTCTGCCATGCATGTTTCAGCTGGGTTGAAGGTGTAGCATTCAATTTTCTGATAAGTTCACCGTCAGGGCAGAACAGAGGGGTGCTTAGGGCGAGGAAATCCGCTTCTTGGGCGGTTGCCAAAGAATTTAAAAAACCACTCAAGATTGTGCTGATCAGGTCAATGTCGTTATCAATTAACCGCATAAGCTTCTTTCCAATAAAGTTGCCCCGCCATCTATCAGCAGTTTTTCCAACGGTTCGACATAGAGGCTGTCACCGAGGATCTCAACCCCGTTCTCATCAATCGAGATGCGCAGGCGAATCTTTTTTTGTTCGGTGCAATTTTTATAATCCTCCGGTTTTATCAAATCCGGCAGGCTTGCAACAATTTTTATCGGCACATGGGAACATCTATTTTTAGTCATGATGATTACAGCCTCCGCAACTATTATGAGCTGAAGAAGAGCCTGGTTGAGTACACTCGTGTCCATGCTCGCAATCGCAGTTACATTGATCGCTCTCTTCTTCAAGTCCACTCCGAAAGGCCTGAACCAGCAACGGTGGCAGGCAAATATCGATCTGCCCATCTGTCGCCGTCGTCTCAAATGGCTCCTTGGCCGTTGTTTTTTCCATCATTCCCAAGTCGAACTCGTTGATCAGGTTTTTACAGCTGTCGGGATTGGGATTCTGTTTAGACATTATATCTCCCTAGTTACGTTCTAATTTTATATTGAGGTTGACTTTTGCTGTTCTAAAGCCAGGGCCGCCAGGCGGTAACATTCAGCCGCAAGCCGGGGTTCTTCAGCCAGAGAGAAACAGGTTGCGGCACCGATGAAATCGTTTTTCCGGCGCAGCCGGAGGGCGTATTCCTGCAAGATTTTGGTTGGCGTGGTTGCAGTGTTAGTTGGTGTTGGCGAATGGTCACTGCTCTCAACGTTTTTGCTGATTGTCAATTGTGCAGCTTGTTCATTCGCGGCATCTGCTGCCGGGGCTTTTGTAAGTTCTTTGGCGGCAGCTTCGTCGCTATTTTGTAGATTCACGCGATTTGGCCACACAAACTCAAAAGGTTCATCGCGATCGGAAAATCTCAGAGGAGCACTATCGGTTGGCGCTGCAATAATCATTTGAGTTAAAGGTTGAAAATCTTTTTCTGCAATATCAAAGCGCAACTGTTTGGTGAAAAAGGTAAGTTTTTCAGGAATCAGGGCCAGGGCGTTATCGAGTTGCGGGTTGGTTAATTGCGGGCGTAAGCTCTGTCTGAGGGGAAGAAAGAGATTCTTTTTTACTCTCTTGAGCGGTTCGGCAAAAGGAAACAGGGCTGGCGTTTCATCTTCCGGGAGGAGCAAAATACCATGTTCGCGATCCCCTATCCAACGCAGGTGGGCGAGCAGAGGGCCGGGCAGGTGTTGTAAAATTATTTCAAGCCACTCTAATTCTTTGCTTGTAAAGTGCAAGGCTTGGGTTGTTTCCGGAGTGTACGGATCATCAATAAGGCGTAAATTAATCTGCAAAAGTGATGCTTGAGCAGAAAGCGCCGCCGGGTCAAGAGAGTAGTCTGTTTTTTTGATGAGTGATATCGGTTTACTCAGGTCGCAATCATTTTTCAAGATTGGAGCCGGGTTGATAATCAGGGTCGGACGTTGACTGTCAGCGAAAATGAGATAGAGGGTTTCGGCTTCTAAATGGTTAACGATTTCCGGAGTCATTAGAGGGTGTTGAAAGCCGTACTCAACCAGAACTCCGGTATTTTCTTTTACCTCATCCGGGTTTGTCCCGGTTACCGAACAGAGTCGATAGAAAAGCCGGCAATGCGGCAGGTTTTGAAGATATGAGAGGATAAATCGGGGCACAGTTTTGTTGCCGGTTTCAAGCTTCGGGCTGAAAAAGATTACCCTTTTTTGCCACTCATCTGCCGGGTTCAAAGGGGTAGATACTTTAAAGCGTATCTGTTGGCGTTGTAGATAATGGGTGATTAAAGGTAAGAGTGCTTCAGCAAAGAGCAGGTAGGCACTACTTAATGGTTGCCGAGGGGCTTTAACCAGTTGAGCCTTAAAAATTTCAGGCTGGGTTATGGCTATATTTTGATCGTTATTTTGCTTGTTTTCTGTCATCTTAGATCATCCTCTAACTCGACCAGAACCTCCCAGAGGCGTTCTCTCTCTTTTTTCATGTTACTTTTGGGCTGCCAGTCAGCCCGACGCTTTTTTAGCTCCTGCACAAGATAAAAATCATCCGCAACGTTTTTAAGGTAATCTTCAACACAGCGCAGCCTTTGCAGATTGAAGGTGCGGCCGTAGGCGGCGAGAGCTTTTTCATAACCTAAGCGAACCAGATCCGGGCGTTTGACCATAGCTCCATAAGTGGCCAGGGATTCCCAGTTTTTGCCGTTAGTTATAGGAGGTAAATCTTTTCTCAATTGGTCAAGTTTTTCGCGAGCTCTGTCATAAGCTGTAATTGCTTGATCTGATTGTTGGTCAAGGTGGAGAGCTGCGGCGAGGAGTAAAAGAGCCTGAACTGTTTTTTTAGATTGACGTTTTTGGGGCGCTTGGTCAATATTTTCAAGCCAGAGTCGGGCTTGTTTTGCAGCCTCTTTATAGCGTTTTGCTTCAAGTAGGAGCGCGGTTAACTGGGCGTGGTCGTCGGTTTTAAGCAAGCTGTTGATAGCTTTATCATGATGACCGGCGGCAAGCCAGGCGGCGGCACTCTCCGCGTGCTGGTCAGCCATCTCAAAATGCCGGGCGGCTTGCCGCCAGAGCTCAGTTTTTAAAAGATTTTTGGCTATTCTTTCCACGTCGTTGCCGGTTCCTTATTTGTCGTCTTACAGCATTGTGATTTTGTCGTTTTGCATAACGATTTGCCGTTGTTGATGAAAAAGATCCGTTGTCGGCGGTGGGGCCGCAGAATTTGAGTTCAGGTTAATAAACCAGGCTCGATGGCGGCCCAAATTGTGAATTTCCTGGATGATTTTATTAATATCACTGCGTTTTCGGTCGGCGGCAAAATGACGGTCAATAATCCAGAGTGTTTCAATTTGGTGATAGTTCTCTTGCCAGATACGCAGCTGCTCTTTGAGTAAGGTAAAAGGTTCTTTGAGATTGAGACCTTCATGGTCTTGCCGTAAGAGTATTTTTTTGCAGTTATCAGGTTTTAGAGGATCGGTCGGCGGTGTCCAGATGCTGCCGAAGAAAGCATGGCGCAGATCGCCGCCGAGATTAGCCAAACGGCCAATTGCGGCCAGGGTCAGAGCTCGGGCCAGGTGGTTGGCTGTGCCACTTATTTCGAGGCCGCTTTGGGTGATAATCAATGTTATCCGGCGACGTTTTTCGCGTTCTCCTTCGCGGCCGTAATAGAGGGCTTCGTGGTTTAAAATGCGATGGAGTAGAAGGTTGTCGGGATAGAGATGTTCACTTAAAGCGAGATTGTCCAGGCCCCCTTTGTGGGTTAAACCATGATAGCCGCCGCAACTGTAGGTCTGGCTGCCGCGATGATCGGCAAATGTTAGTTTCGGGGCCAGGGTCAGAAGTTGTTTGTAGAGATCGGTTATCGCTTGGGGCAGGCTGTCAGCCAGGATCAGTTCGGCTAGTTTGTCGGGGTCAAGAAAATTGTTGGAATCTATTTTATCGGACTTGGCGAGATTCTTATCGAGAGTCTGTTCTTCTTTCTGTTTTGCCACCAGCCGGAGATAGGTTTCGGGTCGTTCATTGAGCAGGCTTAAGTCCCAGATTCTAACCGTCCGGTCATCCGAAGCTGAAGCTGCCAAAAGACCGTCGGGTGAGAATGCGACGCTGTTAACATCGTCTAGATGGCCCTCTAATATTTGAATTTGTTGGCTGTTTTCGACATCCCAGAGGCGGACGCTATGGTCGTTAGATCCGGAAATCAGCAAGCGACTGTCGGGTGAGAAAGCGATACTCCAGACAAGACCCTGATGGCCGCTTAAAATCTGACTTTCACCATCGGCCAGGTTGACAATATAGATGTGACTGTTGGTCGAAGCATAGGCCAGCAAACAGCCGTCAGGCGAAAAAGTGATCGAGGTAACCCGGCAGCCGGGACGGGAGAGAACCTGCTCTTCACATTTATTTTCGACATTCCAGATACGGACTGTAGCGTCATTGCTTCCAGAGGCCAGAAAACGGCCATCGGGTGAGAAAGCAACACAATAAATCTCACTTTTGTGGCCTTTGAGTTTCCAGGGAGGGCGTTTAGATGTGGTGCTCCAGAGGCGTACATCCCCGTCGGCACAACCCGCCGCAAAATAGTCGTTTTGCGGAGAGAAAGCGACCCCGTAAAGAGGTATAATAGTAGCGTAGTGACTCTCTTCGATACGATAATGGGAGCGTTTTTCTAGATCCCAGAGAAATACCGTGCCGTCACCGGAGGCCGAAGCTAAAGTTGTGCCATCGGAGGAAAAGGAGAGTGACCAGACAAATTTTGTGTGGCCTCTCATGTGGCTTGGAAGTTCAGTCGCACCAACCTCCCAGAAATTGACTTGGCGGTTAACCGAACCTGAAGCAATGTGACGACCATCCGGCGAAAAAGCGACACAGTAAACCCTTTCACTGTGCAGTATCGGTGTTCCCTGCGGCGTGATCTGGGCGGCCTGTTCGCTTAATATGGTGTTGAGAGAGGTCATGGGCAAAAAATTAGTAATTTAACTTTATGATTTAATTGTGATCGGTTTTAATTTCTCTTTTTCGCTTAATCCGGCGGCCAGAGCTTCGGCCTGGCGGCGGGGGCCGGCGTCGAAGATCTCCGGATTGCGGGCTAAAAGTTCAGCGATTTTTTCGGCAACTCGGTCGTGATACTCTTCGCTGGCTCCGGCGGCGTTATCATCAATAATAAACTCTTCAATAGTTCCGGTCTCGATGTTGAATTTGAATTTTATCTTTACCGGAGGACGTTTATTGCTCATTTTTTCCTCTTTTTTATAGATTCATAAAGTCACGTGATGGCTAAGTAAAAATTTCGATATACAAGGAGACGTTGTTTTTCAGGCGCGAGACCATACAAATAGTATGTCGAGTGTCTGAAAAACTACGACGACGCAGAAGATCGGATTTTTTACTTAGCCATCCTCTAAATCTCTAATTCCAGGTCAATAACACTGCCGCTCTGGCGGTCACTGATGATGCGGCCACCGTTGTCTAAAACAAGTTTACATAAAGTCTGGCGATAGGCTTCGCCGACGGCGCGGTTGATAGTGTAAAAGGCTTCCCGGCGGCGGTTTGCAAGTTGTGACTGGAGCTGGAGGCGCAGCGCCGTTCGTACTTCTTCCTTTTTTTCTTCCAGTTTCAGTAAAGCTTGAGTATGGGATTTTTGTTGTAACTCTTCTTTTTTGTCTGCGGTTTTCTCATGTTGCTGTCCTTCGTGAAGTTTATTCAGAGCCCGGGCCAGGCGAATTTCAACCTGTTCTTGAGCTTCCTTTATGGCGAGTTCTTCGGTGCGGTTTTTCCAGCCATCTTCGTAGTAATGGCCGATGGCGGAAAAAGCAATTTCACCGATTGTAACCCCGCAGATTTCTGCTGCCGCCTCGGCCTCAGCGTTGACCATGCGGCTTAAATGAGCCGTCATTGTCAGTTGCCGGGTATGGGGTTGGTAACAGAGTGAAATATCTTCGAGTTCTTTGACAAAATCACCACTTTCATTGCGTGACCAGGCTTCATGGCCGGGAAAATCACCGGTCAGCACCCTTTCCAGCATTTCAAGAGCCGCTTCTCCCATCTCCCGGTCAAGCTCTATCTCAGCTGAAATAGAGGCAATTTGCTTGAGCTCTTCACAGACTGTGGCACTTTCACTGATCGTTTTTTTCCAAGCCTCTTCAATACTTTGAGCGATATGGATCATGACTTTACGAGGATTACACATTTTTCTCCAAATTATTTAAGACTGCATCAATTAAACCCTCCAGATGTTGTAAGTGAGGAGTGGCTAAAATCATTTCCGGGTGTTCCGTCAACTCTCGGCGTAAGCGTTCGGCTTGATGGAGAAAATCTGCGAGATCGATATCGCTGGAGAGATTAAGGGAGCGTTTTTCAAGAACCTTAATCTCGGCGGCCAGGGCTTCTAAATGACGGTTGCGTAAGCTGCGTGTCGATGAACTCTTCTCGAGGTAAGGGGCGAGGATCGCTTCTAAATGAGGAACCTGCTCTCTTGTGTTCCAGCAGTGTCTGAGGATGTGAAAATCCTGCTCTTTTGCGTTTAACGATCCCCGGCGCAAGGTAGCGGCTGCGACCAGTTTTAAGAGTTTAATAGCTCGACGATCGCTAATCTCAATACCTTCCGAGCGAATTCGGCGAATGACCTCTTGATATCTGTGGTTGATGGCATCGAAGTTAACCTGGTTTAAGGCCTGGTGGAGGAGGCGCAGCGTTTTGGAGTTGGTAATATTGCTTAAACTAATCTGCTGGCCGTCACGAATTTTTTGGCGTTCTTGTTGCCAACCGCACTGGATAAGTTCGGCAAAGCGGTTATCAGCCACATTATCCGACCATAAGCGAATCGGAAAACGGTCGTAGAGAGCCGCTAGATCCGGGTCGTCCGGAACCTCATTGGTGGCCCCGACGAGAAAGAGCAGCGGGATGTTTTCCGGTTGTCCTCCGTTATAGAAGATTCTCTCGTTGAGAATTGTCAAAAGAGCATTTAAAATGGCACTGTTGGCCTTGAAAATCTCATCAAGGAAGGCAATTTCGGTGGTTGGTAACAACCCTTTGATGATTCTCCGGTAGCCGCCGCCAGCCTGAAAAGTTTTGATGTCAACCGGTCCGAAAAGTTCATTTGGTTCGGTAAAACGGGTGAGCAGGTATTCAAAATAAGGGATGGTCTGCTGATCTTCATATTTTCGCGGCGTACAGAGATGGGCAAAGCGTTTGACAAGTTCTGATTTTCCGGTTCCCGGAGGGCCTGCTAAAAGTAGATGTTCTTGAGCGATAGCGCCGATAATCAGCATTTCGATGATTTCATCTTTGCCGACGAATGTGTTTTGAAGAAGGCTTGCGACATCATCAAGATCGGAGACTGCGTTGAGTAATTCCTGTTGCATAATAAGATTCCTCAGTTTTTTACAGATGATGTTGATGGCGTTCCTGACGGTGCCTTTTTAAAGATTGGAGCTTTTGCCCGAAATAGTGAGGATCCAGGACTCGTCCTTCAAGGTGGTATTCGAGGCTGGCTTCCTGAAAAATAGCGCGAATTTCATCATTATTGAAACCTTCACTATGGATGGCGACAAGATCGATTAAAGCCGTTATGAAGCCTTCGGTGTCGACTCCTTCTTGTTCGAGTTGGCTCATCAGGATTTGCAGTCTGATCTCTTCATCACTTCTATGAGGTGAGTCTTCTTGTTCAGAGAAGTTTTTAAAGTAAGTGTCGATGGCAAAACTTAAGGCATGGATTCTGGCGACCTGACGCCGTGCATCGAGATCGGGTAGTCCGATTTCGACCGGTTTGAGGCGCGAGGGTCGCAGCAGGGCTTCATCAATAATGTCGATCCGGTTACTGGTGCCGATTACGAGAACCGCCTGGTCGCGGCGAAAACCGTCCATTTCGGTCAAAAGTTGAGCGACGACGGCGTTATTGGCTCGAGCCCCGCCGTCGGCATAGACCGAGCGCTGGCTGGCAATACTGTCAAATTCATCAAAAAAGATGACGGCTGGGGCATTGCGGCGGGCCGTGGCAAAGAGCTGACGCAGATTATTTTCACTTTGGCCGACATATTTATCCATGATCTCAGGGCCTGAGATCATCTGGATGGTAGCGTTGAGTTCGTTGGCTACGGCCTTGGCGAAAAGGGTCTTGCCGGTACCCGGCGGGCCGTGAAAGATAAAGCCGCGAGGCAGCAGTTTGCCGCGCTGTTCATCATTAAGATCCTGGATGTTGCCGGAGATTAGGGCGATTGCATGTTTGAGCTGGCGTTTAATGTGGTCGTAGCCGCCGATATCGGCAAACGTGGTGTCCGGGATTTCAACCTCGCTGCCCGAAGTGATTTTGAATTCACGAATCTCCCGATAGATATCTTTAGAAGGGCTTTGCGGGGCGATTTTGGCTCCAACATATCGCATAGCGTTGCGAAATTGGATGGCGTTAAGGCCGGAGACGTTTTTAAAGAGTGACTCAGGGTCAAAATTGGCAAATCGATCCCGTTCCAGCTGGGTCAGCAGGCGGCTGACGGTGAACTCTTTTTCAGTACTTTTTTCAGACTTTTCAGAGGTTGGATAACGGGGTAAGCCATTGATCTGGATATGGACGGCAAAACGATCCGAAAGCACTTTTTTGACCTCAAGGGAGGGGTCTAAAAAAGCTAAAAGTTGCGGTTTTTCTCCGGCCGTTGTTCGTTCATAAAGGGTTTCAATAGTTGCCCCTTCATCGACCAAATCAAGGGAGCGCAAAACCAGCACCTCATCGGTTTTAAGGTTGCGTAAAAGCACTGGCAGGTTGCTGTAGCCGCCCTGCATGGCCCGGTCAAGTTCACCGGAGAGCCCGCTGCGCATCTCTTCCGGGCGAGCCGCATCAAGAATAGGTTTTTTCCCGGCTTGATGACAGACCAGCTCATAGAGGTATTCCGTGAGCATTTTGTCACAGGTCACAAGAACCGAAAGCCCGTGGCGCAGATAATCCGAAATACTATCCATCTCTTCCCGGTAGGCGCAACGCACGGCTTCGTTATCACTGAGTTGCCGGGGAAAGGTTTTGTTGCAAATTTGCTGTTCACAGTTTGATTGTACGGACTCTTTTTGCTCGTTGCTCCAGAGGTCATCAAGCGTATTGCCTAACTTTTCGCTAGTGGTTTCAGAGCCGGTTATTACCGGAGTTCCGTTTACCGGGATCGTAACCGGTTGAAAGACAATGTCCTTTAAAGCGAGATCCAGTTTTGTTTGATCGAGAATAAAGTCATCATGAAATCGAGCCGGAAAAATTTTGAGAAATTCCCGCAGACTCATCTCATTCTGGCCACGCTTAAATTGCCGGGCTTCAGGAAACCTCTCACAGAGATCAATTTCAATTATTATCTTTTGCATTAGCGGCTGCACTTTTCGGTAGATAAAAATATTATTTGCCAAGTGAAAAATATGATTTCAACAATCATTACTATTTTAATATAGATTGGCTGCGGCCGATTGTCAAGTATCAATGTTAATAAAAATTGTAACTATTCAGCTTGGAGGACGGTCAGGCGGTTTCTCGGAACGTCTCGTAAAATTTCGTTGTTTTTCCCAGCGAATGGAGCGCCCGAAATTGAAGCTGTTTGAGCGAGGTAGCGAGTTCTTCAATTTCAGCGTAATGAGCGCTGGAAAAACAGAAATTTTACGTAAGAAGTGGAGGGGAACCGCCTGAACGTCCGGTGGTGGTTTAAATCTCAATAGGACGCTGAACAGTTACTAAAAATTATCGTAATTCTAGGTTCTTTTTTACTTTACTTGACGAGGACGAATTTACCATGTAGGTTGGTGAGCATGGGCATCTATAATCTCGACAAACTTTTTTTACCCACCTCGGTTGCCGTGGTCGGGTCTTGTTCCTGTAGTCGGCAGAGTAAGGAGTGGCAGCTCTATAGTAACCTTGTGGAGTCCGGGAACCTGGTTTTTATGGTCAGCGGGGAGCCTGAATGTTCTCCTCAATGTCCGATAGCTAAAGAGCAGCATTACTGTTGTCTTGAAGATCTTCCAGAATCTCCCGGACTAGTTGTGAGCTTGCAACCGCTGGCCGAAATTCCCGAACTTGTAGACATCTGTGGTCGGCTTGGAGTTGCTAACCTGATTATTACAAGCGGTAAACGTTTTTTGGGTGATGATCTTTATGAGGTTGAGATTCTCAAAAGGGCCAAGCAGCATCAACTTCGTATTCTGGGCTTTAACTCGATGGGGGTGGTTGTCCCAAAAACTCGGATAAATGTATCGCTTTTTGATATTCCGGTGAGTGATGGTGGTTTGGCGCTGCTTTCGCAAAGTGCCGCCATAATCACTTCAATTCTGGGGACAGCCCGTGAACGTGGTCTTGGTTTTAGTCATGTTATCAGTCTCGGGGCGTTAAGTGACATTGACTTTGGTGATATGATCGATTTTCTCGGATGGTCGGGCCGGGTCAGTTGTATTCTCCTTTATATTGAAAATATCAAGGATGTGAAAAAATTTATGAGTGCTTGTCGATCGGTCGCCCGGATTAAACCGATTGTCGCGATTAAGGTCGGTAAAAGTGAACTTGGCCGAGAGGTAATAAAAAAACATACCGGTCGTTCAGCGGGTGAAGATCGGGTTTACGATACCGCTTTTCGGCGGGCTGGAATAATTCGGGTCGATACCGTAGAGGAGTTGTTAGTTGCCGGTGATCATCTGGTCAAGAGTAATATTCCCGCCGGGCGTCGTTTAGGGATTGTTACCAACTCGGGCGGTCTCGGAGTTCTCGCCGTTGACGGGCTGGCTCGGAAGGGGGTTGCTGTGACGGCGCTCTCTTCAGCTCTTGGGGAACAGGTGAGGGAATATATCGCACCCTATTCCGGTTCGTTGGATCCTATCTGTATCGCCGCTGATGCCGGACACCAACGTTATCTGGAGGTATTGACTCTTTGTCTAGAGGCCCGGGAATTTGATACTTTGATAGTTATTGTCGTTTTGAGTCACTGGCTCGATCCGATCCCCATGGTGATGGAAATACAGGAAAAAGCTACTGCTGCCGGGGTTAATCTTGTCTATGTCTGGCTTGGTGATCGTTGTCGCTATGAGAGCGAAGCGGCGCGTTTGAGTAATCAGCGAACCAAAGTCTGTTTTACGATTGAGGATGCAGTTTTAAGTTGTCATTATGGACTTCGCTATTATGAAAAACTTTCCAAATTGGTGGTTATTCCTCAGCGTTACAGCCAGGAGATCGATTATTCTCAGGAATCGCTAAAGAGCGCCCGCGAACAGATTAAATTCTATCTCGATCACCAATATATGCAACTCAGCTCTTATCAGGCGAAAGAGTTTTTGCGTCTTTACGGGTTGCCGGTTAATCTATCCTTTAAGGTCGCATCTTTTAAAGAGGTTGTCACTCAGGCGGCGGCGATGGATTATCCTTTAGTTATGAAGATCAATAGCGAAAAGATTCTCCATAAAAGTGATCATGGAGCAGTACTGCTTAATCTGAGAAGTGATGAAGCGCTAAAAAAGGGGGTTGAAAGACTCTCTTTGCTGGCGGCTGAAACGGGCCTTGAAAAGGTCGATCTGACGCTTGAAAGTATGGTTGAGAATGCTGATTATGAAATTAATCTCGGCAGTCGTTGTGATGTCGAGTTTGGTCCCTATATTTTTCTTGGTTCCGGTGGATTGCAGGCCCGGGTGGTTTCTGACGAAGAGGTGATTTTGCCGCCGCTTGACCGGACTCTGGCACGTAAACTTATTGACCGGACAAGGCTTGCCGAATGTTATAATATCCGACCTTTTGATCTTGGTCAACTGGAAGAAATTTTGATGCGCATGGCTCAGATGATTGTTGATCTGCCGGAAATTGAGACGGTGGATCTGCATCCGCTGATTATTGCTGATGGCCGCTTTACTGTGGTTGATGCAAAAATCACCTTGAATAATCGCGGACTTGTCTCTCCGCATCATCTTTCGACCATTCCTTATCCGAACCAGTATGAATTTAATGAGACCTTGAAAGATGGTACTCCGGTATTGATTCGTCCAATCAAACCGGAAGATGCCGCAGCCCATTATGAAATGGTTGCCGGTTTTTCCCAGCAAACGCGTTATTTTAGATTTTTTTCCTTGAGAGAGGATATTAGTCCGGAACAGATGGTGCGTTTTACGCAGATTGATTACGATCGTGACGTTGCCATTATTGCCGAGATTGAGCGTGACGGGAAAAAGGTGAGTATCGGCGTCAACCGTCTGGTTTACTATCCTCATAATGAAGAGTATGAATTTGCGGTGGTTGTTACAGATGCCTGGCAGGGGAGCGGGGCTGGCTATTTATTGATGGAAAAATTGATCTATATCGCCAAAGATCGCGGCATTCCTGAGATTTACGGCCTGGTTTTGCGAAGCAATAGCAATATGGTGAACTTTATCAAGAAGTTCGGATTTAGAATAGTTGATTGTGAAGACGACGTTTTACGTATTCGCCTCGATTTGCAAAAAGATGAAGATGAAGTCGAAGAGGCAAGAGCTGTTCCCCGGATACTTTTTTAAAAATGCCTAATCCAGCGGGGGAGTGATCAATCCCGCTTTACGGGTTGTCGAATTAGTCAGATTTTATAGCAGTATCAACAACTTTAGAGATTTATTCCCGCCGTCAACCTTTTGATCCAGGTCTCAAGTTCTTCCAGAGATTCACTACGCCACGCCTTTCTTGTGAGATTGTCCAAAACTTCTTGAGATGTAATCATTTTTATTCTGCCAATTGCATCCTGACTAAGAATGTCGAAACGCTCCTCAGCAAAACTGATCAGCATCTCTTGACCATGCGTCATAGCTCCTTCAACTCGTCCTTCAACGCGTCCTTCAACTCGTCCTTCTTGTAACCATTCCTGTGCCAAAGTATTCATAATTAGTTCTCCCTGACTAGCGGGCAGTTGTTTAAGTGCCCGCATGAAGTACTGCCGACAAAAAGGTTCTGGCGTTTTCTTTACGAATCATGAGGCTTTTAAAAAGACCTTCATGAGGTGATTGCTTCATGTCAACCATAAATAACCATCTGGTTTTACTTTACATCTTTGCTTCTCAGAGCTTCCATCACACTATCTATCTCAGAGTCGTATTACCTATAAACAATGTATAATATACCTGATGGGCCTAAGTCAAATAGATAGACGGTTACTGGGGAGTTGCTGAATTATTGATACTTGAATAGTTACAGACAAAGTTTATTTTGGCAAATTCAGGGTACGGTTCTCACGATTGCCTGCCATGTCAGTTTATATCACACCCGTCTGCACATCTTCAAACCAGCGGTTGAAGGTCTTTGGGGTGAGGAGGTCAAAGGTATAGAATTGTTTGGCTTCATCTTGACAATTTTTTTCAAGGTTTGCGGGGAGCGGTTCCAGTAACTTTTCATTTAAAGAGGCAAAATGTTTTTTGGCCCATTCAACTTTAGCCGGGGTGGCTTCGTCATGGTCTTCATCGGATTTTATCTCAACCGCACGGATTAATGTTTCATAACCTTTATCTTGTAAATCTCGCAGTAAATCAAGATGCACAGTTTGGGCTTTCTTTCTTAAGGTCAGGATGTAATTATCAAGGTCTGTTTTGATGAAAAAATCGGGGTTAAAACCTCGGCGAATCCGGTCTTTGCCGCTCTTCCAGTATTCATAATCAATGGAATAAAATCCTTTATCCGGTGACTTAATCCAGGCGTTAAAATATTGGGCGTATTTTAAGAGAAGAAAGACAAACTCTTTTTCCGGGTAATGGGAAACCAGCACTGAACTTTGCGGGGTTTTGAAAATTGAGGGGTTGACGATGTAGGGTGGCCGGTCGTCACTTGAGAGCAGAGGCCGGACATATTCATTATGCTTGTTCAGCAGACCAGTTGGTTCGTCAAAATGAAAACGATGTTGAACGTAGGGAGCTTTTTTTGCAGCGTGCGGTTCTCCGGCCTCAAGATGCCGTAATAGTGTTTTGCTCTTTTCATCAAGTTCCCGCTCAAAATCTTCACTTAAGAAAGCGGTGGCGTCGCGATAGAGTTCGCCGACTTTAATCGAACTTCGATGTAGAGAATGGGTCGAGACCGGTACAATGTTGCCGGTGACATTGGCGAAAACTCGTCGCTTTTTACCTTGTGGCAGAAATTGATTAAAAAAGAGCTGAATCTGTTTTTTGTTTTCTTCCGTCAGGCCTTTAGCCGGGATTTTGGTTTTCTCCATAGCCTGAAGAATCGTATTCCTGATCTCCTCCTCTTGCGGGCAGCCTTGTTGTTCTCCATTGCCGAAATCAAAGAGGATGCCCTCATACTCTCTGCCCTTGAAACGACGGTAGAGTTCAGCCACCAGACTATCGACAGGTATGGTTTTTCTTCTGAGTTTATACTTGTCGGTTCCCTTCATCAGTTCGATAGTAACGTTTTCATCACTACTTTCTTTGGTCAGAATCAGTTCTCGCAATAGCGATCTGTTTTTGGTTTCATCCGGAGCAATATCTTCCAGTTTGATTTCAGATAAATAATTGAGATTGAAGATGGTAAAGTGATGTTTGCCGCGCCAGTTTTCATCATCTTTTTCCGGCAAGGGCTCGCTCGTAAGATACATATCGGAATTGGTTACGGCATCCATTAATTCACTGATATGATCGGCAAATTTTTCGTGATTGGTTACCGTCAGCATCGGGTATTTTCTTTGGATGTCGGCATGAACTAAATTTCTCGGCAGGCGCAGGCCACGGCCGATTACCTGGGAGATCAAGAGCTTTGAATTGAAGATACGTTCTTCCATCGGTACGATCTGAAAAACATTGTCAACATCCCAGCCTTCCAACAGTTTGCCGACCGAAAAGATAAATTCGACTTTGCCGCCGATCTTGTTCGGGTCGATCTCCTCAATGTGATCAAGTTTTCTTTTGAATTCGGACTCGGATATACCGGTGATGACGCAGATAACTTTTTCCTGGGCAAGCTCTCTTATTTCGGATTCTGAACCGGTTGCTCCATTTTCTTTACGTTCCCATTGCGCTAAAAAATCAATAAACTCTCCTGTGCGTTTTTGTGCAAGTTTTTTACTCGGGCAATAAAAAACCGTAATTGGTTTGACTGAACGCTTGCCATCTCTTTTGTAGGCATATTTATCGGCGTTTTCGAGATGTTTTTGCAGAACCACATGAAAGCGTTTTTCCGTTGTCCACTGCATATCACCGGCATCGCTCTCCACTTTAATAATCGGATTGATATCCTTGATAAATTGCTCATTGATGGCGCTGCGGATATGGTAGTCAAAGAAGACATCGGCAAAATAGTCAT
>JAGGWR010000282.1 GCA_021163445.1 Candidatus Tharpella aukensis | reverse complement strand
CATAAGCCGGTAAACATTTTCGACGACAACAATAGCATCGTCAACCACCACCCCGATTGACATGATCAGGGCAAACAGTGAGATAGTGTTGGCGTTATAACCTAAAGCCAAAAGGACGGCAAACGTACCGATCAACGAAACCGGAATGGTGACGGTAGGAACCAGCGTGGCGCGCCAATCCTGAAGAAAGATATAATTTACAAAAAGAACCAAAAGAAAGGTTATGACCAGAGTATGCAGCATTTCACGAATCGTGGCCGAAACATAGCTGGTGGTGTCGTAAACAATTTGGTATTGAACATCAGTGGGTTGTCGTTTGGCCAAGTGTTTTAAAATCTCTCGGACTTCGTCCATGGTCTCTAAGGAATTAGCATTACTGGAGCGGTAAATTGCCAGGGTGACGGCCGGATCTCCATTTAAAATTGATTGGCTGCGGTAGGTTTTGGCTCCAAGTTCGACTCGGGCAATATCACGAATTCGAACCAGGCCCCCGGCAGCATTGGCAGTGACGATGATATTTTCAAACTCTTGCTGGTTTTTCAGACGTCCCTGAGCCCGTAACGTATATTGAAATTGCTGGTTGTTGTCGGTCGGCATGGTGCCGATAGTACCAACAGCCGCTTGGATATTTTGTTGACGAATACTTTTAATGACATCATCTGCGGTCAGTCCCAGGGCGGTCAAACGATCCGGGTCAAGCCAGATTCGCATGCTGTATTCCATCTCGCTGAAGATATAGACATCACTTATGCCTTTGAGCCGAACCAGGGAGTCTTTGATTGTCTGGCTGACATAGTTACTTAAGAAAAGTTTATCTCTGCTGCCCTCGGGTGAGTAAAAGCTGATCGCTGCCATCATGTCCGGCGAACGTTTACGGATGGTTACCCCCTGTTCAATAACCTCTTTCGGCAATTTAGCGATTGCCATTTGCACCCGGTTTTGCGTATTGACCTGATCAATGTCGGGGTCGGTGCCGACCGCAAAAGTTACAGTCAGGCTGTAACTGCCGTTGTTGGAACAGGTCGAGGACATATAGAGCATATTGTCGACGCCGTTGACGGCGTTTTCGATCGGCGCGGCGACGCTGGCGGCCAGAACCTCAGCGTTGGCTCCGGGATAGAACGTGCTCACCCGAATATTCGGCGGGGTGATTCTCGGGTATTGGGCAACGGGAATATTGAGCATGGCAATGAGCCCGGCCAGGGTAATGATGATTGAAATCACCACCGCCAGCCGCGGCCGTTCAATGAAAATCCGGGAAAACATAAATTGGTTACCTAATTTTGGGGTTCGTCCTGTGTCGTTTTCACGGTTTGTCCGGGCTTAACTTTTTGTAAACCCTGAGTAATAACCAGCTCTCCGACCTTGAGACCGGAGGTGACGGCCCAGCGATTGCTGCTGACCAGTGATCCGGTAGTTATCCGTTGTTTAACTACTTGATTTAGCTGATTAACCACCAGTACATAACGTCCCTCACGATCTTGTAAAACTGCGGCTTGCGGGATTACCGGCAGTTTTTCACCCTGATTTTGACTGATCATAATGGTGACGTATTGTCCCGGCAGCAGGAGGCCTTTAGAGTTATCAAACACGGCTCGGACGGAGATAGTGCCGGTTTCCCGGTCGACGACGTTATCGATAAAATCGATTTGACCGCTATTTCCCAGAACTTTGTCGTTGAGTAGTTTAATTTGAGGAACCAGGGAGCGAATCTTTTTCTGATCGGAGGAGTCCTTGAGGGTGGCCTGGATAGCCGTCAGATCATTTTCACTGATCGAGTAAAGCACTCGGATAGGGTTGAGCTGGACGATTCGGGCTAAGGGTCCGAAATTGGGCTCACAGAGATTGCCTCGGGTGAGCGCCGTACGGCCAATCCGGCCGCTGATTGGAGCTCGTATTTTAGTGTATTCCAAATCAAGTTCGGAGAGTTTGAGTGCGGCCTGAGCCTCCAGTAGCCGGGCCTTGGCCAAAAGCTCTTCGGCGACCGCCGTATCCAGGTCTGAGGCGGATATTCCACCGGAACGGACGTTGCGAACCCTCTTTAGATATTGACTGGTTTTAGTCAGCGTTGCCCGGGCCTGGGCAACTCCGGCTTGATTTGCCGCGACCCGGGCCTGGTAGGGCGCTTGTTCAATAACGTAAAGCAGATCACCGATTTGAACGTTGCTGCCTTCTTTAAAATTAACCTGTTCTAAAAACCCTTTAACCCGAGCCTGAAGCACCACGCTTTGAATCGCCTCAACATGGCCCACATATTCAATCGGCGGGTTGATCTCTTGTTCAATAATTGGTGTGACTTTCACCAGCGGCGGCGGCCCTTTTTTCGCACCCCGAGCGCCGGCACCGGCAATTGGCGAAAAGGTTAACAGTAAAATAAAAACCGAGAGCACCAACAAACCGGCTTTACGGACAGCCGTTGTGGCGATCAAAAAAGAGCGATATGGCAAGCTCAAAGTTTTTTCAGAAAAGCTTAATCGCGGGGTAAATAAACTGGTATTAAGTGGCATTTTTCTATTACTCCCAGCCAGATAAATCATTTGACAAATTCGAATAATTATTTTAAATCTTAATTTAAGAAAAACAGTAAAGTCATTTCCTGGTTATGTCAAGCAGAATTTTTTAAATGTCATTCAATCGTGGTTTAAATAGGGATAAGGATTAGTCATCATGACCAGGAGAGCGGATGGTAAGGAAAAACGGAGTCGGGTTTTAGATTCAGCCTGCGAGGTTTTTTCGGAAAGAGGGTATCATGCTGCCACAGTAGCTGATATTTGCCAGCGGGCCGGGGCCAACGTGGCCGCGGTTAATTACTATTTTGGTGACAAGTCCACCCTCTACGTCGAGGCTTGGCAACAGACTTACAAACAATGTTCTCGGCCAGACTCATCTGGTGTCGCGGGTAATCCTCCTGAAGAGCAGTTGAGGGTCTACATTTATTCTCTGATCAAGGATTTTTCAGATCAGGGCGCTAGTGGTCAGTTTACTCGTCTCTACTTGATGGAACTGGCCAATCCCACCGGTCTGATACACAACCTCTGGCATGAATTGATTGAGCCCCGTCGCCAGGTGCTATTGGAAATTATCAGTAAAATTATGGGTGTTGAAGTTACTGCGGAGACGGTTCTGTTCTGCGATATGAGTATTGTCAACCAATGCCGT
Organism: Candidatus Tharpella aukensis; assembly: GCA_021163445.1. Taxonomy (GTDB): domain Bacteria; phylum Desulfobacterota; class Anaeroferrophillalia; order Anaeroferrophillales; family Tharpellaceae; genus Tharpella; species Tharpella aukensis. Next base: position 1,217 of record JAGGWR010000282.1, on the reverse strand, counting down.
ACCCTGCTGACCATTAGGCGTAGCGATCTGGAGTATCTTTTGGCTCAACCCCTATCCACAGAGCTAATTAATCGATTAGCCGATCATATCACCACTTTTTCTCTGGCCGGAATCAAGGCGGTTGTTAAAAACTAATCCGGCGTAGCCGAACCCCCATCCCATTTCGATCTAATGCCACTTCAATGCCGAGCCCGTAGCAGTCAAGTTTTTTCTTGTCAACAACGCTTTTATTCCGGGGACACCTTACTTATTTATCCCTCTTTTTTACTTAAAAATGAGATTAAATTGTGTTACAAGGTTGATCTGTCCAACCAACCACGGAGGGTAGATGATGTGGACGGAAAATCGATTATGAAAAAAAGGGGACTGACAATCATGTTTGACGTTGCTTTGGTGCAGCCTCCGATAGAGGACTTTTTCTTGACTGCCAAACGCACCATTCCTTATGGTCTGGCCTGTATTGGCGCAACTCTCGAAGATCAGGGCTTTGCGGTTACGATTATCGATGGCCTGGCGACCAATAAGAGTAGACTTCTTTCCTGGCCGGAGGAGATGGCATATCTTAAGCCGCATTTCGGTAGGCCAGACACCTCACCATTTGCTCTGTTTCACAACTACAAACATTTTGGCTATAGTTTTGCCCATCTGGGAAAACTGGTGCGCGAGTCCGGGGCTTTTCTGGTCGGTATCTCGGCTCTTTTCACCCCTTATCAGGAGAGTGCCTTGCAGCTTGCGGTTGCCATCAAAAAGCAGCATCCAGGCTGCCGGATTGTGGTTGGCGGGCACCACGCCACGGCCCTGCCGGAAACGGTTATGACCTGTTCCGCCGTCGATTATGTTATTCGTGGAGAGGGGGAGGAGCCTCTGCCGCAGTTGGCTCAGGCAATAAAAAACGGGCAGGCTGATGATTTGGCGCGGTTAAGCAAAATTCCGGGGCTGGTTGTACGTCGCCAAGACGGTACTTTGCAAAATAGTGAGCCCGCCGTCATAAATAATCCGGATGCCTCGCCGTTACCGGCAACCCACCTTTTGAAACACTCATTTTACCGGCGCAAACAGCAGGGGAGTGCGGTTATTATGGCGAGTCGGGGTTGTCCTTTACGCTGTAGTTATTGTGCCGTCAGTGCCGATAGTGGATTGCCTTACCGAAAAAGAGGGGTTAAGTCTATCTTGCGCGAAATTGAGCGGGCGGTTTTAGATGAGAATGTCGGTTTTAT
>JAGGWR010000176.1 GCA_021163445.1 Candidatus Tharpella aukensis | reverse complement strand
GTTTATTTTCCGACACAGTATCACCTGCAAGGTCGGCGAGACTATTTTTATAACTATCTTCAGGCCGCTTATCAGTTGAAGAAAGTTTATGTACAAGACCTTCTCCGGCCGACGAAATCGGGATGCGCTAACGATCTAGAACCTAACAACGATCTGAAGTCTAACAACTTCCCGGATAAATTGAAGATTCTTTATGTCGCCCCCTGGTTGATCACCGGTGGTGCCGATACGATGACGGTTGATTGGTTTTGTCAGCTGAATTCGGCTTGGAGTGATAAATATTTTGTTGCCACCATTTTTCGTGATAATAACTGGCTGCCTAAAATCGCCGACTATGCGCAAGGGATTTATGATTTGCCAGCACTGGGTTGCCTGGATCCGGCGGCGATGACCGATTTCCTGTTGGAATTTATTGCTCTGCAAAATATTGATATTTTGCACATTATGAACAGCGAGATAGCTTTTCAGGCCCTGCCGAAATTAAAGGAACGTTTTCCCGACCTCAAAGTAGTTGCTCAATTTCACTGTTTCGATTATTTAGCCGATGGTCGGTGTACCGGTTATGCTTTTACTATGCCACCGCACTACGATCACCTTATTGATCGTTACAATCTTGAGTATGCTCAACTTGGAGTTGAGATTGTTGAGCTCTATTCCGATATTGAGAGCTCCAAGTTTGCAGTTATTCATGGCCGGGTTGACAGCGACTTCTATAATCCTGCAGGCCGGCTACCGAGCCCGCAAATCGCCGCTTACCAGCGAAAAGATGCTTTGAATCTGCTCTTTATCGGGCGTCTGGATCGCCAGAAACAGCCCTTGCGACTGCTTGAAATAGCAGTCGCCTTGCGTGATCAAGGAGTCTCTTTTGTCATGCACGTGATTGGCGATGGTAACCTTGAATCGCAGAAAAATGAATTTCTGGCCGAGTTGCAGGAGCAAGGGCTGGCAGACCAAGTTCGATTTTATGGGGAGCAGCCTCTGGAAACGCTTGTCGATTGGTACCTGATTGCGGATGTTTTGCTGCTCACCTCAGATTGGGAGGGGATGCCGATGGTTCTCTATCAGGCGATGGCGATGGCGCTGGTGCCAGTGGTCGCCGACGTTGGCGGCTGCGGAGAACTGGTAACCCCGGCTTGCGGTTACCTGGTAGCGGAAAAGGAAAACCCGCAAGCCTATGTCAGCGTGATCAGGGAACTTCTCGATAATCAACGGCGGCAAGAGATGGGCGCTTTGGCCCGACAGCGAATGCTTGACCACTTCTCTCTGGCTGCTCTTGATCAGGAGTATAAAACTTTTTACGGGTCGTTGGAAGATTGATGATCATCCCGTAAAAATTAATGTTTTTTGGAGCAGTGTGTGCAGACAAGTGGTGTAAGCGGGAAAAAATTAATCAAGCTTGATAGTTTGACATCGTTGCGTTTTTTTGCGGCTGCGATGATTGTTCTGGGGCATGGTCACCAGGATTTTGGTTCCTTTGGTCTTGCAACCGCTTTTCCCTTAAATCAAGGGGTTTCATTTTTTTTCGTGCTCTCAGGTTTTGTTCTCGCTTATGCTTATCCGGAACTTATTGACTGGCGTCAGCGGACTCGATTTATCTGGGCTCGTTTTGCCCGTATTTGGCCAGCCTATTTTGTTTCCCTGCTGATTATGCTTATCGCTTTGCCGACTAAACTCTGGTCGGTTTCAGCAAGCCATCCATTTGGTTTTTCTTTGGCAAATATTTGTCTGTTACATGCCTGGATTCCTCTACGGGAGAGTTATCTCGGTTTGAATGGAGTTTCTTGGAGCTTATCGACGGAGTTTTTTTTCTACCTCTGTTTTCCTTGGTTGATTTATCGTCTGGCGGCCAGTTGGCCGTTTAAATTAAGCCTGGTGGCCGGTTTGACATGCGCGATTGTGGTTTTAGCCAACTATTACCAACTGCCGAGTGGTCATCAATATTCAGGGGTCGGCAGTTATGCTCTACTCTATATCAGCCCCTTAAGTCGATTATTTGAATTTGTCTGCGGTATAGTTGCCTGCACTTATTATAAGAGTGAGAAGGAGAAAACCGCCAAACTGACGCTGGCAGGGGCGACATTGTTGGAGTTGTCAGCTCTTTTTTTGACAATTGTTACTCTGTGGCTAATTCCGGTCTTGTTAGCCAGCCCCTGGGTTCAGGCTGTATTTCAGGTGGCGGGGCTTGAATGGTTGCTGGGCAGTGGCGGTTTTTTATCATTTACTCTCTTAATTTTGGTTTTTTCATGGCAACGAGGGCTGGTCTCAAAGTTATTAAGTCATCCTTTACTGGTTTTACTTGGTGAGATCAGTTTTAGTCTCTATTTGGTTCACTCGATTGTTTTAAAGTACTACCGTTATCATTTGGCAAGTTTTATCAGTTTACCTCAGAATTTGTTGGCTGCTGCTTACTGGTTGATTTCATTGATTTTGGCCTATCTTCTCTATTCCGCAGTTGAAATGCCCTGTCGGGCCTTTTTGGTGCGTCTACCTGATCGGTTCGATCGGTCTCAGGAGTCGCCGCAATCGTGGATCCACTTTAGAATGAAGCCTGTTTTATCTTTTCTGTTCCTTGGAGGGTTAGTGTTGGCGAGTCTTTATCAACCTTCTACGGTCCTTAAAAGCTTGAGTCGGGACGCTGTGGCCCGAGAATTAAGGGGTGCACAGTTAATGGCGTTTCCGGCCCGTTTTGCCAACAACTTGGAACTTACACAATTGTCTCACCGGGCTGAGGGAGAGAAAATAATTTTTACTTTTCTCTGGCATGCGGATACGGAAGTTCAATTAAAAGAGTGCGTTGGTGTTCATTTTCTCGATCAGCGGGGAGTAATTATTCATCATGCTGATTATGAGCTCGACCTTAGCGGTTCAACGGTGGCTGCCTGTAGCAATTTTATTACCCGTATCTCCGCCCCAGTGGTAAATATGACGACAGCAGACAAATTGGGGATAGCGTTATATGTTAATGTCAAGGAACTTTATCGGGTAACCGCACCGAATACCGATTGGGGGGGGCGAAGACTGATTATCCCTTTGGGTGATAATTTAACTCAGAAAGTTGAGCTCTAATGTTTCAAGGTATTCTAAGCTTTGTTGGAGAAGAATATTATGTCAGCAAATTCGCAGCCGGGTCAATTTGGGGCGATAAAAGATTGGTTGAAGACCATTCAACCCAACTGGTTACAAAAAATGGGGGCTCAGAGCAATCCCTTGCCGGAGAGTTACGGAGATGCGGCAGATAGCGGAATGCAGCCTCTATTGCTGACTACTCTTGGCAGAACCGGAAGTACCTTTGCGCTTGGACTTTTAGGGTGTCATCCTGAAGTTGTGGTATATAAACCTTTTCGGGTCGAGGCTAGGTACATTTCCTATTGGGTTCAGTTTTACCAGCAGCTCAAGGATCATAAAAGTTGGACAAGTCCCATCTCTTCGGATAACGTTGCGGATCCGACATGGTTGCTGGGCAACGCTTATCGAAATGAGATGGATAATGCTTTATATCCTGAAATGCGGCAATGGTTTGATTCGAATTATGTTAAATCTCTCCACTCATTTTGTGCTGAAAGTTTGGCGAATCATTACCTGGAGGTTGCCAGGATCCAGCAGAAGTCAAAGCCGCTTTTTTTCGCAGAAAAGTTTTTGCCCAACCATTTCACTGAAAAGGTTCTTGAATTTTCACCCGGTGCCCGGGAAATTTTTCTGGTCAGGGATTTCAGGGACATGTTTTGTTCGATAACCGCCTTTAATAAAAAAAGGGGTTTTGAGGGGTTTGCCAGGAATATGTTTGAGCGAGACGATGATTATATTAACAAGTCTCTCAAGCCTAGTGCGGAAATGCTTCTTGCCGCGTGGGAACAAAGAAAAAAAGATGCCTTACTGATTCGTTACGAGGAACTTGTTTTTGATACAGAGTCCGTACTGACAGCGATATTTGGCGAACTGGGGCTGGATAACTCTTCGGCAACTATCAGGAAAGTTTTAGAGACCGCAGCTAAAGCCAATATTACTAAAGAACGCCATAGAACCAGTGCGGGGCCGGAGCAATCCATCGGCAGGTACCGAAATGATCTTGATGATCGTATGAAAAGTGTATGCCGAGACGCTTTTAAAAATAGCCTTGAAAGCTTTGGCTACCAAATGGATGATTAATCCAATAAAAATTCTAACGCGTAAAGCCCGTATGTAAATGGCCTTATCAGGTTATTTTTAAGACACCCTTGATAAACTCGTAAAAAGTAACGGGATGGCTAAGTAAAAATTTCGATAGACAAGTTGTTGTGGTTCTCCAGGCGCGAGACCATACATGTAGTATGTCGAGTGTCTTGAGAACCACAACAAAGCAGGATATCGGAACTTTTTACGACGCCATCACCCTTAAAGAGATGGGAAATCGATAAACAATGACACCTTTGGTTACAGTTATTATTCCGGCTTACAATCATGAAGATTTTGTGGTTGAGGCAATTGCCAGTGTTTTTGCGCAAAGCCTCAAAGATTTTGAGTTGCTGATTGTTGATGATGGTTCAACTGATTCCACCCTAAATCGGATACGCACCTTTGATGATCCTCGAATTACGGTAATTGTTCAAGAAAATCAAGGTGCGGCGGCGGCTTTAAACAGAGGTTTGGAAGAGTCTAAAGGGCGCTATATCTCGATCCTCAATTCCGATGATCGTTATCATCCTGATCGTTTGCAGCGGTTGTGCGAAATGCTGGAAAATAGTCCGGGAGTGGCGTTGGCGGCTACCGGAATTAAGGTTATCAATCGTGAAGGGGGGAGTGAAATTGCGGCCTGGCTGGAAAGAGGTCTCGATTATTACAAAAAAAGTGGCAGTATGTTTTTTGCGGTTATCCGTGATAATTTTATTTGCAGCACCTCAAATCTTTTTTTTCGCCGGGAGTTGCTGGAAAAAACCGGACTGTTTTTATCTTTACGTTATTGTCATGACCTCGATTTTATTCTCCAAGCCCTGCTCCATGGCGAGGTGAGATGGTTGGATGAGCTCTTATTAGACTATCGGGTGCACGATCGCAACACTATTAAAGAGAGTCATGTCGACGGCAGTGAGAGCTTTAAATTTGAAGTTTCATCTGTGATTGCGTATGCTTTGGGACAATCGGGGCTCTCTTTGGAGAAAGCCCCTTTTTTTCTGGATGATCTGTTAAAGACCCAGGTGGGAGCGGTACTGGATTTAGTCGGCCTTCAGGTCTGCTTTTTTAAGCAGATAAATTTTAATCGGCAACAATTTCTAGAGCTGTTGGTTGAGGCTGAGCATCCTCTTAAAGCGGCTCTTATAGAGTTTATCAGAGAGAAAGATAAAAAGGATAAGCATCCCTGGAAAATGTATGAGGAGAAACAGAAAATCATATCTTCGATGAACCGGACTGTATCGGAAAAAGAGGGGCAGTTGAGAGTTTTTGAAGAGAAAATTATCGGTTTGAATCAATGGATATATTCGCAGCAGGATACGATTAAAACGCAGCAGGGCGTAGTTGAGCAGCAAAAGGATCGTATAGCGGTACAAGAACAAAAAATCAAATGGTTGGACGCTCGTTTGAATGAAATTTACAATTCGAAGGGTTGGATATGGTTAACGCGTTGCCGCAAACTATATCACTTATTGCGCAAACTGTCTTTGACTGTGTATAATTTTGTCAGGAGCCGGGTGCAGCGGGAAGAGAAGAGCTTGGATTATACGGTGAAAATTATTCACCCGATTAAAGAGACTCGGCCTCGGTTGGTTCATGCGATTGCTAACGTTATGACAGGAGGGTCAACTCAGTTGGTGGTTGATCTTTATGAACATCTTGGCCATAAATATGAACAGGTTGTAGCTACTATGTTTATGCCTGAGAAGCCAGCCTATTATGGTTTGCCGGTATTTGATTTTTCCCGGTTGGACAACGCCTCGGAGTTTGCCGGATTTTTGGAAGAGCAGCAGGCTGATCTTTTACACGTGCATTACTGGGGTGAATGTGATGAAGGTTGGTACCGCAAGATTTTTGCTGCGGCGGAACTTTATTCCTGTCCCGTGATTGAGAATATTAATATTCCGGTATCAGCCTGTCTGCATCCGTCGGTAAGCAGATATGTGTTTGTCAGCAACTATGCTGCAACCTATACTGAGTCTTTGCCCGAGCCCTCACAAGTGATTTATCCCGGCAGCCATTTGTCGGATTTCACCCGGCAAGGAGTTGAGGTGCCGGACGATGTTATTGGCATGGTTTATCGTCTTGAAGCCGATAAACTTAATGAAGAGTCCATCGAAGTTTTCATTGAGATTGTCAAACAGCGTCCGCAAACCCGGGTTTATATTGTTGGCGGCGGCAGTTTCTTAGCTGTTTACCGGAAGCGGGTTGAGGATGAGGGCTTAGGCGGCAGTTTTAAATTTACCGGTTATCTTCATTTTGCCGAGCTGCCGGCTTACTACCGGAAGTTTTCTCTTTTTGTAGCCCCGGTTTGGCGGGAAAGTTTTGGGCAGGTTTCTACTTTTGCGATGTCTATGGAGCTGCCGGTTGTCGGCTATCGTGCCGGAGGGGTTTGTGAGATGGTTGGCAATGATGCCTGTTTTGCCCGGGATAAGGATTCTTTGGCGTCTCTGGCCGTTGAGTTACTTAATGATCGGAAGCGTCGCCTTGAAATTGGCCGTGCCAACAGAAAGCGGGCTCTGGAACTGTTTTCAGTTGAATCGATGGTCAATAAGTATGATCAAGTGTACAGTCTGGAACTTGAGTCCAAATAATTGTAATGTAGTTGAAGTGGGGATTTTGCGGGCGATGAAAGTTTTGTTGGTGGTTCACTATTTTTTTCCAGACCATTTTTATGGAACGGAAACTTATACTCTGGAAGTGGCGCGGGATCTTAAGCGTCGTGGTTACGATGTGGAAATTCTTAGTGCCATGTCTCCCGGAGAAAAAGGTGGTCAGGAAAAACTTCTGTTTCGTTACACATATGACGGATTTACAGTGCATTGTGTTGATTTTAATTTTGCTCCTCATAGCTATTTTCACCAGCTTTACTATCGGCCGGAGATGTACTCTTTCTATCATGAGCTGCTTTCAACCATTGCTCCAGATTTAATGCATGTTACCCATTTAATGAACCACACCGCAGTTATTCTGGAGGCGGCTGACGCTTGCGCAATTCCCGTTGTGGCTACTTTAACCGATTTTTTTGGTGTCTGCTTCAACTCTCGCCTCTCGGATGTTAAGGGTGAGCTGTGTTCGGGGCCGAACTCTTCCGGGAGCAAATGCCTGCATTGCTATATGGAGGCTATCGGTTCTGAGGAGTTAGCCAGGAGTTTTGCGGTTAGTCGAAAGTTGGTGGATAATAGTTATTTTCACCGTTTTTCAGCTCTCTGTTTTGCCTGGTTGGCAAAGCTTCCGGTTGGCAAAAAGCGTGGTCCTTTGGTTCAGGTTCGAGGTTTGACGGAGAGAACTGAAAAGCTGTATAACTTTTATAAAATATATCGAAAAATGGTGGCTCCGACCGATTTTTTACACGATGCCTATGTCGCCAACCGCTTTTCTGAAGAGAAAATGGTCAAGATCAATTTCGGGATTAATTGGGATGTGGTCGCCGATTTTCGCACCGTTCGTAAATATGACGCCACTCGTCCGTTACGCTTTGGTTATATCGGACAGCTCGCCGACCATAAAGGGGTCGATATGCTGGTTCGAGCCTTTAAAGCTGTGGGCGGCGACAAAGAGCTGCTCCTCTATGGCTCTCCGGGGCCCGGCTCTCCCTACTATGAAAAGCTGGTTGAGATATGTGCTGGAGATCATTCGGTTATTTTTGCCGGAACCTTTCCGGAAACCGAGCTTGGCAAACGTTTATCTGAGATTGATGTTCTGGTAATTCCATCGCGTTGGCATGAAAACAGCCCTCTGGTTCTGCTATATGCTTTGGCCACCAGAACTCCGGTGATTGTCAGTGCGGTTAAGGGGATGACCGAGTTTGTTCGGGATGGGGAGAATGGTTTGACGTTCAAACGTGGAAGCTTGGCTGACCTGACCAGGGTTATCGGGCTGATTATGGAAAATCCTGCAATTATAGAAGGTTTTTCCGAGCGTGCCGACTATCGTAAGACAATTTCAGACCACGTTGATGAGATCGAGCATCTTTACCAGGAAATTTAAATATTTTTTCCCACGAAGAGCACGAAGAAAAATAGCATAAAAAATTCACTCTGGCCAATGCGGGGACTGGGTTTAACGTGGCGACCGGCAACCAATAAATGCTGTAGTGTCCAAGTATACAATTAACCGACAGCTATCGGCAGCCTGGCCCCCTCGAAGAGGGCGAAGCAATGTTAGTTGCTCCCCTCTTTAACTTAACTGTAGGTGAATATTCGATTACCTTATGACTAAACTTTGGAGTTTTTATCTGCCGCAGTTTCACCCTATTCCCGAAAACAACGTCTGGTGGGGAGAGGGATTTACGGAGTGGAGTAATGTTAAAACGGCAAAACCGCAATTTTTAAACCATTATCAGCCGCATTGTCCGATTGGTGGTGGTTATGAAAATTACTATGATCTGCGCGACCCGCAGGTAATGGTGCGCCAATCCCTTCTTGCCCGGCGTTTTGGCATTCACGGGTTTGTTTTCTACCACTATTGGTTTTCCGGAAAGCGTTTATTGGAAACTCCGGTTAACTCTCTGCTCAAAAACCGTGATTTTACCATGCCTTTTTGTCTCTGTTGGGCGAATGAGGGTTGGAGCCGGCGTTGGGATGGTTTAGACAGTGATGTTTTGATGCCGCAGAACTACTCTCTCGAAGATGACGAGAGGCACATTCGGAGTCTGCTGCCGATTTTTAAAGATAAGCGTTATTTCAAACATCAGGGGCGGCCGGTTTTTATTGTTTATCGCAGTGAAGAGTTGCCGGATCCTGAACGAACTGTCGAAATTTGGCGACATGAAGTCAAAAAAGCCGGTTTTGATGACCTCTATTTGATTCGGGTTGAAGGTTTTCAAGGCAACTTTGATCCGTTCGAGCATGGCTTTGATGCCGCCCTTGAATTTGCCCCGGACTGGCGCTGTTTACAGCGCCGGGTCTATCTGGATGGTGATAACCGTTGGCTTGAGAGAGCTGAGGGCGGGGAGCCGGGGACTGTTGATAACCGTGTCTTTCTTTATGATGATGTGGTAGAGGCGATGCTCGCCAAAGAAAAACCGCAGTATACACGTTATCGTGGAGTTTTTCCGGCCTGGGATAATTGTGCCCGGCGGCAAAAATTGGGGGGCGGAACTATTATTCACGCCAGCAGCCCGGAAAAATATCAACGCTTTCTGGAAGCTGTAATTGAAAAGACAAAAGCCGAATTTGCGGAAGAGGATCGATTGGTGTTTATAAATGCCTGGAATGAGTGGGGTGAAGGATGTCATCTCGAGCCCGATAAAAAGTATGCTGATAAATATTTGCGGGCAACCCGAAGCGCCTTACGAAAATTTGGTGAACATGGTTTTTCCGCCACTTTGAAGTCATTTCTTACGAGGATATAATAATAAAATGAATTATCTGGTTTTAGGTGGAGCCGGTTTTATCGGATCACATGTAGTTGATGCCTTGGTTGCCTCCGGGCATCGGGTACGGGTTTTTGAGCGGCCCGCTTGCGAGCTTGATAATCTGGCCGCCGTTCTTGACAAAATCGAATTATGCTATGGTGATTTTGCAAATGTTGAAGATCTGGCCGAAGCCCTGAAAGATATAGATTTGGTGATTCATCTGGTCAGTACAATACTGCCGGCTCCTTCCAATCTCAATCCCCTTTATGATATAGAGACCAATCTTAAAAGTACGGTCGGTTTGCTTGAGCTAGCTGTAAAAAATGGGGTCAAAAAAGTGATTTTCGCATCTTCTGGCGGCCAGGTATACGGCCCGGCGCCGGTTTTGCCGATTGTCGAAGAGAGTCCGACCGAACCCCTCTCATCATATGGTATTATCAAGCTTACAATCGAAAAATATCTTAAACTATTTCACCATCTGCATGGTCTTGACTACACCATCTTACGGATTGCCAATCCTTATGGAGAGCGTCAGAAAATTGGCGGGGCCCAAGGGGCGGTCGCTGTTTTTTTGGGTCGGATCAAGAGCGGTGAAGAGATTGAAATATGGGGTGACGGTACGGTTGCCAGGGATTATCTCTATATTGGTGACCTGACTAAAGCCATTCTACTTGCCTGTGAAAAAAGCAGCCCGGTAAAACTTTTCAATATTGGCAGTGGTCAACCCTGCAGTCTCAATGAGCTGGTGGCTCTGCTTGAAGAGGTGAGCGAGCGCAAGGTTCCGGTTCTCTATCAGGAGAATCGGGCCTGCGACAGTCCGGTGAACTATCTTGATTGTAGTCGGGCCCAAAAAGAGCTTGGTTGGCAACCACAATTCAGTTTTCAAGAGGGCTTACAGAGAACCTGGAAATGGGTGGTTGGCGGAAGTTGAAGGATGAAGGATGAAGGATGAAGGATGTTGGGTTTCTTGTTTGGCGCCGGAGCTCGCAGACAAAAAAAAGACGGCGCCGGTTTCAGTTATTATTCCCTGCTACCGGGCGGCAACGACGATAGCAAGGGCTCTAGCTTCGGTTGCGGCTCAGAGCCAAAGCCCTTTTGAAGTGATTGTTGTCGATGATGCCAGTGATGATGATACTCGGAAGAGTTTAAAAGGGTTGGTAAAAGAGTACGGTGAGAGTTGGCTTAAGCTCTTCTTTTTTGAAAAAAACCGGGGCCCGGCGGCGGCCCGTAATTATGGTTGGGCGCGGGCAAGTCAAACCTGGATAGCTTTTCTTGATGCCGATGATACCTGGCATGTCGACAAACTTGCTTTGCAACTCAATTTTATGGAGAGTCATCCCAAATTTGCACTCTCCGGTCATTTGTGTGGGGATCCGCAAACTTCCGCCCCTCCCTCCGGGTTGGCGCAGCGTTTTCGGGTCTCGGAGTGTTCACTTTCCAGACTTCTTTATAGCAATCGCCTACGAACTCCAACCGTGATGTTGCGCCGTGATATCACTTTACGATTTCCCGAAGAGCAGCGTTATGGTGAAGATTATCATCTCTGGCTCAGTTTCTTAGGCGCCGGCGGCCGGGCCGCTTTTTTAGACTTGCCTCTGGCTGCAACCCATAAACCGGCTTTCGGAGCCAGTGGACAGAGTGCGGCTCTCTGGCCGATGGAAAAAGGCGAGCTTGCGGCTCTGTTTGCGGTTTGGCGTAAAGGGCACATTTCATGGCCAAAATTTACCGGAGCCGTAGCCTGGTCGTTACTTAAATTTATCCGACGCCTGTTGATAACTAAGTTTCGTTGACCGAATTGTTCAATCAGACCCGAGAGCACGTGTGTTTTCCTGAGCTTTCCCAACATCGTGCCACTCGCAAAGTTGGTTGGCGGGTTGCTTAACTCGGTCGTTATGGGCAAGTTGAAGCTGAAAAGAAATTTAAAAGGAACTAAATCATGACAGATAACAAACGAGAAAGCCCTCAAATATATATGAGAATGGCGGTAGATGTCATGAAGAAGTCGATTTCTGAAGGGAAGGAGGATAAACCAAGTCCGCATGTCGGAGCTGTTTTAGTTTTTCCAGATGGTAAAGTAGACACCGCCTATCGTGGGGAACTCAGAGAAGGAGATCATGCTGAGTATACTGTTCTGGATAAGAAAAACAGAGATCAAGATTTGTCTGGATGTTGGTTGTTTGCAACTCTGGAACCGTGTGCTCCTGGAGCGCGAAATGCACCGAAAGTGAGTTGTTCAGAGCGCATCGTAAATGCTCGTATTTCAGAGGTATGGTTTGGGGTGGAGGATCATAACCCAACAGTGAATTATGCCGGAATTGCATATTTATCCAGCAATGGTGTTAAGGTTAACCAGTTTGACTCTGAATTTCACAAAGAAATCGAAAATGTTAACAGGGAATTCAACACTTGGGCAAAGATGAAAAACATCGAAGCTAAATCTAAAAAATTGCAGCCTAAAGATTATCTCAATGAAAAATCTATGACTGCCAATATGAATAGTCTTTCGGAAAAGGCTTTTCAAAAATACCTGACTGAGTCAGGCCGGAAGTGGGAACCAAATTCTGATATATTTCTTCAGGAACTGAAGGATATGGAGTTGTTGGAATACGATGAAAAAACAAAGAGCTATTTACCTACAGGTAACGCAATTCTTCTTTTTGGCAAAAACCCGAGAAATAAGTTTCCTCAAGCAGCAGTGAAAGTCAAAGTTGATTACGGGAATGGTAAATCTGGAGCTGAAACCTTTGATGATCCATTAGTGCTTATCCCGGATGAAGTGGAAGATTGGGTTATAAAAGTGTTACCGGCAAGCTTTGATCGAGCAAAGTTTAAGGCTGAACAGGTTCCGGCGTTCCCGGTGGAAGTAATCAGGGAAGCCTTGATAAATGCAATTGTTCACCGTGATTATACTAAAGACGGTGCAAAAGTTCAGCTGGAAATTAAGCCGGATCAAATTATAATCAAAAGTCCTGGTGCGCCAGTTATACCTGTTACTATAGAATCAATGAAGAATTTCACGGCTACTTCATGGAGTCGTAATAAGAAACTTACATTCATTTTCAATGAGATGGGGTATATGGAAGAGTCTGAAATTGGAATGGACACTTTTAGATCGCTGAGAGATAAATATAATCTTCCACTTCCTATCTTTAATTATGATGGAAGTAATGTTATTGTGATTTTCCCTAGGACAGCTGATGCTGTTAAAAAAGTAAGTGGTAAAAAGGCAATTGATGAACTGAATGAAGTAGAACTGGCAGGTTATGATTTTGTAAGATCAAGAAAAGAGGTCTCTAAAAAGGAATATGCTGATCATCTTGATCTTAGTGATAGAGTTGCACAGAATCAGCTCCGGAAGATGCGAAATTTAGATTTGATTGGAGATAATGGAGAGCTGCTTAAGTCGAATAAGTATAAATATGTGTATAAAGAATAAAAGCGCATGGAAAGACGCATAGAAAATGATTCCATGCGATAATATAATTAGCTTGGTGGACACAACGCATAGAACGCCGCATGGAAAATGATTCCATGCTAAAATTGAAATCAAGGCTGAATATTTATTTTCGTTGATGGTTAAAACTTTATATTAACTGGGTTAAATCTGTGTCTATTTGTGTTCATTTGTGTTCATTTGTGGTTCCGCTTTTTTAACCACAAATGAACACAAATGAACATAAATATTAGTGCCCTACAGGTTGTCTTCTTGTTTTTTAATAAGAAAATGTTCTGATAAGAGCACTTATTTGCGGGTCTTGTAGTTACTTTTGGGTTGCGGGG
>JAGGWR010000144.1 GCA_021163445.1 Candidatus Tharpella aukensis | reverse complement strand
CCAAATAAGTGCTTATGTTTTGACTTTTCTTCATCCGTAATCGGAAAGCGACCCGTTGGCAACATCGGTTTAAAAGTGGTCTTGGCCATATGCAGCCACTCGCTATAATCATTAAAATTGTAGTCCACCAGCTCGCGCACCTGGGGTGGGTAATTCATCATATCAATTGCTTTTATATCTTCCATCTTAAATCCTCCTCAAAAAGATTGTCATAACCGAACACACTTATTCTTCTCTCTTTATGATAATTGCACAAGATACGCCGCCGCCGCCACAGAGACTCGCAGCCCCAAGCTCCATATCCCTTTGTTTAAGAACATTATAAAGTGTCACCAATAACCTGGTACCACTACAACCGGTAGGGTGACCAAGGGCTATCGCACCACCATTCAGATTCACCTTTTCCGAATCAAGCCCCAAAATTTTCTCACAGGCAAGGCTGGTTGCCGCGAATGCTTCGTTGATTTCATAAGCATCAATATTCTCTTTGCTCAACCCCGCCCTTTGCAAAGCAATGGGAATAGATGCCGTGGGTCCGATGCCCATGAGAGCATTCTCCACAGCGGCATTAGCATAGGAAACGATACTAAATAGTGGTTTAAGGCCTAAAGATTTCGCCTTTTCCCGACTCATTACCACCAAAGCTGCAGCCCCGTCCGGCATACCACAGGAGTTTGCAGCCGTTACGGTTCCACCATCTTTCTTGAATGCAGGCTTAATTTTTGTCATTTTATCGAGGTCAATATCATATCGTATACACTCATCATCAGAAAACACGTAACCTTCTTTCCGCTTCGTGCCAGGCACATCAATCGAAACAATTTCTTCCTTAAACTTCCCCGCTTTTTGCGCTCTGGCGGCCTTTATTTGGCTATTATAGGCAAACTCGTCCTGATCCTTTCGAGATATTTCATATTTTTCCGCCACATTTTCAGCCGTTATTCCCATATAACATTGGGCGATCCGGTCAAAGGTATCATACCATCCATCCATTATGGTTACATTGCCCAATCGAAAACCTTTCCATCGATGGCCCATAACCAGATGCGGGATGGTGCTCATATGTTCCATGCCCCCGGCAACCACAACGTCTGCATCCCCCAACCGAATATCCTGTGAAGCAATAATCGCAGTTTTAATACCAGTAGGACAAGCGCAATTAATCGTCTGGGCAAAGCGATCCAGGGGGATGCCTGCCAACTGAGCAGCAGCCCTTGCCGGATTGACGCCATTCCCAGCCTGCCGACAATTACCAAACACGGTCATGTCAACCATATCCGGATCAAGGTCAATCTTTTCCAAAGTCTTTTTGATTACCTGCGAACCTACATCAACAGCCGTCATCTCTTTCAGACTACCACCAAAAAGACCCATGGGGCTCCGACTAGCACCAACGACTACAACATCATTCAGATCCATATCGTACTCCTTTTTTAACTGTTATTTAGTGCCCGACCGAAAACCGCCAATTTCCTCGATTGCTGCGTTAGGCTCAAATTTTAATCTTCGGAATACTTTGTGTATACCTGTGGTTAAAATCCTCGCCTGCCTTGCACTCAAGAAAATTGTCAGGTTTTCGGTCAGGCACTATTTACATTATTTCAAAAGTTCTTCGACTTACTGAGTGCGTCACCGACCAAAAAACATTCGTTTGAGGCCTCAAAATCAAAATCCAGGCTGCCACGGATATTAGCTCCGGCATCAAGGGCTTTTTTGGCCTGCCTTACGGCTACAGCCGGATTTCCGGAGATCTTTTTTGCCAAATTCATGGTTTCTTCCTCGAGTTTTTCAAGGGAAACCAACCGATTATAGATTCCCAGCCTATAGGCCTCATCGGCCTCAAGCTGACGGCCTGTGAGGATAATGTCTTTGGCAACCCCTACACCTGTGAGCAACCGGAGCCGCTGACATGCACCACAAGAAGGAATCATTCCCCACTTAATCTCACTCTGACCGAAACTGGCCTCCAGAGAAGCCACCCTTAAATCACAGGTAAGGGCTAACTCCGCCCCCCCCCCAAAAGCTGGGCCATTCAAAGAAGCAATTGTCGGTTTGGGAAATTCCCCCCAGTGCGATGTAAAATGGCCTGATTACCGTCTCTCTCTCGCGCAACATCTCATCCTTATCTTTTTGCGCTCTCTCCTTCAGATCAATCCCGGCACAAAAAGCCTTCCCCTCTGATCCGGCAATAATTACAACCCTGATATCATCGTCCCATTTCAGCAGATCCAACTCCTCCTTAAGCAGCAAAAAAAGCTCTTTATTCAGGGCATTGGCCTGTTTGGGGCGATTCAGTTTCAAGATGGCAACATTTCCATCAATCTCTTTAATGAGCATACTCTCTCCCAACATTACAAACGTTCGTTCTTCTGTATATCAAAAAAATCCTACTCTTTTAACTCTCTCTCCAACAACACTTCGGGCTTAAGAATCCCACCAAAATACAAGTCAATTATATTTCCCGAAATCTCTTCTAATGCGAGTCCACTATCATCCTTATACCAACGGTAAACCCAGTTCATCATAGCGAAAACACTAAAAGTCATAACCGCCTTATCTATGTTACGGGCAAGCTCTTTTTCTTCTATACGAGAAATCACATTAAAATAAACATCATAAATCCGGCGATGCTGTTCGTGTGCCTTTCTGCGAAGATCAGCTGGCAATTGATATTGTTCCTCCATATAAATCTTTATTTCTTTTCTCTTTTCAGTTACCAAACAGATTTGTTTCCGAATCATCATTCTAAGACACTCGACAGGGTCATCGTAGGTATCAATCACACCTTGAAGTTCTTTTAAAAGAACCGAACCGATATCAATTATAATATAAAAAAGTATCTCATCTTTATTTTTAAAATAAAGATAAACCGTTGAGTTAGTAATCCCAACAGCTTTAACAATATCTCTAATTGACGCACCTACATAACCTTGATTAAAAAAAAGTTCTGTTGCTTTATCAATTATCTCTGCTTTTCTTTTTGGTATACTCATTTATTGTACTATTGGTATGCTGGATTTACATCTTGAATAAACGATAATAGGTTCCAAGATGGAATACTAATTACTTT
>JAGGWR010000275.1 GCA_021163445.1 Candidatus Tharpella aukensis | reverse complement strand
ATACCGACATATAATCTATCACAGGGTATAAGTCGTAAAAAAGCACGATTTTCGGTTGAAAGAAATCTGTTAAAGCCTTGATTTATAAGGCTTCTATCTTCGTCCTAAAAGAGCCGCACCCAAATGTATACGTAGTTTCAAGGCATCAAGGATCAGTTCAATGCGATTTTTTTCAATTTCCCAACCCTTTCGTACCAGGTCATTCTCTCTGCTTGATTTAAGTATATCCAAAGTTTTATCAAGTTGAGCTTCATAAAGTAAAATTCGACGATTGAGATCCTGATACTCCGAACTTAATGCAGCCCCGGTTTTTTTGAAAAGAGAGTATTGTTCATTTTTAGCCTTCTGGGCCTGTTTGATATTTTCCGGGGTAATTTTGAGCTGGTTGAAAATCTCCTTGACCTGTTCGGCGACACTATTTTTATTGTCATTAAACTTAACCAGGATTTTTTCAAGTTTAGGTTCTTTAATTTTCAGAAGAGCATATTCATTCTGCAGACTAAGCAGCTCACCATATTTCTCATAGAGTAGCAAACTGTTCTCGGCATCAGTTTTTAAGAGTTTGGCGTATTCGGAGAGTTGTGCGACTGCGCTCTCTTTAAGACTTATAATGCGGCTTTGAAGAAGGGCAAACCTTCTACTGTGTTCACTCAACTGCGTGTTAATCTGTTGCTGAGAGGTGATAGCTTTGTCAAACTCGACAAGGTTGTATGGAGGTTCTTTATTTGAATGTACGTCAAAAGAAGTGGTTGAAGCTCGCTGTAACTCTGCGAGCAGACTATCACATTGCAGCAAAAGTCCTCGGTAAAGATCCTTCACCGCAGTTGAACTACTTTGAACAAGAGCGGTCGTTTTTGGCTCAACCTCTACTTCATCAATTTTTGTTATGATCTCTTTAAACTGTTTCTGGCGCTGATCAATAAACCCTGAAATCTCTTCAACTGAACCGTGGTAAAGTCTCTTTTCCAAAGGGTTGCTGACCTCTGGAGGTTGGGCTGTGCAGATCGAGGAGAAACAAAAGGTTAGAACACTAAATAATAAGAGCGAATAGTAATATTTTTTGATTTTCGGCATAACTCCTTGATGGTTGTCTTTTTTGACAATAACAAACTGGAAAAAATTAGTTTTACAGGTAGGTGTGAGGAAATACCATAGTGGTTTTCTAAGTAACAGGCTCTTCTTCGCTTAGCGATAAATCACCGATGCTGAGAATAGGGCTGGCTTCAAGGTCCGCTGCCTCCATCATCTCGACGATTTGAGAAAGCGTATCAGCAATAGCAGACTGTTCAGTCTGAGGCAGGGCCGCCAGACGATTGACAAATTGATCCTGTAACGGTTTAGGCATAATAGTGACAACTTCACGTCCCTCTTCAGTCAAGCTGATCATAACTCGACGACGATCATCTTGACATCGGTCTCGTCGCACCAGCCCCCGCTTTTCCAACCGATCGACAATACCGGTCATCGTGGCTTGACTGAGAAAAGCCGATCGAGCCAATTCGCCGGAAGTGCTGGAATTGTTCCCTTTCAGCTGATGCAGAGTGACGATCTGGGGGACAGTTAAATTAAAAATACGCCGCAATTTCCGACTATGTTGATCAATAGCCTGAATAATGCGTCGCAGTGAACGAAGAATAATTTCCTCATTGTCAGCACTCATATAGTTCATTCTCCCTTATGGCTTGTCAGATAACATGAAAAAAGTTATTGCAATAATGTTTCGTACATTAAACTTTCATATACATATCATTTTCCATAGTTAATGTCAAATCCCAACTCTTCTTTACTTCAGGGTATTGCAACGTAGTCAAATTTGAAAGAGAGATCTTTTTTCATTTTCTTCGGCAGGCGTTTCCAGTTGGGAAATTCTTTTTTTAGTTGCTCTATCACTTCTTTTTTGATATTTATGTGGTTATTATTTATATCCATCATAGCGGCTCACAGGCCTGCGTGAGCCGCAGTTTCAATCAAACAAAGGAGAAGTTTACCATGTTAAATAAAATGAAGAAAGAAACCAAGATCCGTGCAAACTTGTGCTTGACCAAGCTGTGCAAAAATCTAGAAAAATGATAAGAACTGTAAAAGACTCATGCCAGGGAATGAAAATAGAGGTCAACCCCATGTGGGGTGTTGGTAATGACGGCACTGTTCACATCAGGATCTATAATGCGGAAGGCAAAATGATTAGGGATGAGTTTAGAGGAAAAGGTAAAACTGATATCAGGTCAATTTGAGCGAAAATAGCGTAGATGAAAAGTATTCATTTTAAAATTACTCCGATTACGTTGCCGATCATTCTCTTTGCCGGGACGATTGTAATTGGTACCCTCTTGCTCCATAGCCGGTTTGCCCTGGCGGTCGCCTCGATATCCTGGCTCGATGCTCTCTTTACCGCTACTTCAGCAGTCTGTGTGACCGGTCTGGTAACACTTGATCCGGGATCCACCTTTTCCTTGTTTGGTCAAGGTGTTATTTTATTGTTGATTCAGCTGGGCGGCATCGGCATTATGACTTATACCGCCCTGGTCTACTACTTGATCAAGCAAAAAGTGGCTTTAAATGATCGTTTCGTGGTCGGTCCGGGGTTGCAGCATGACCGGAACCGGCCTTTCGGCAGACTTCTGGTTATGATTGTACTTTGGACAGTGATTATAGAGATCATTGGGGCCATCTTGTTGTATGCGGCCGCGCCCCGGGAGTTTACTTTTTTCAGCGCTCTTTTCCATTCGGTTTCAGCTTTTTGTAATGCCGGTTTTTCGCTTTATCGGGACAGCTTGTCACATTGGCATGCTGACTGGGGCGTTAATCTGGTGGTGATGTTATTGATTATTGCCGGCGGTCTCGGGTTTGCGGTTGTCGTTGAACTCAATGGTTGCCTGGCTGCACTTTTGCGGCGGTGGCGGTCGCTTTTATTTAAGGGCAACTCGGGAACTCTTTGTCAATCTCATCGGCGACTTAGTTGGTATAGTAAAATCGTTCTTTTCACGACTTTTTTTCTGATTGTCGGCGGTGGGGTGGGAATCTCTTTTTTTGAATATTGTGCGGCACCATCAGGTGCTGGTCGGACAGTTACCCTGTTGGCTGGCTTCTTTCAGTCGGTAACCTGCCGTACCGCCGGTTTTAATACCCTCAATCTGAATATGATGACCAACGTTTCACTCTACCTCATGATTGGGTTGATGTTTATCGGCGGGGGCTCGGGTTCTTGCGCCGGCGGTCTCAAAGTGGGTACGTTCAGGGTTTTGGCCGCTTTTCTGGTAGCTCAGATTAAAGGTCGTTCGCAGGTTGTAATCGGTCGTTTTGCGGTTGAGCGCAAAATTGTGCATGAATCCCTGGTGTTGCTTTTTTTCTCGGTGGTTATCATTCTTTCGGCAGCTTTTTTGCTCAATATTACGGAAGGGGGGCTGGTTCCGCATCCGCAGAGCCGGGATCTGGAGTTGAAAATTTTTTTTGAGACGGTTTCCGCTTTTGCCACAGTCGGGCTGAGTTTGGGCTTGACAGCAAAACTCACCTGCTTAGGTAAAATTATTATTACATTATTGATGTTTACCGGGAGACTCGGGCCGATTATCATGATTGCCGCCGTCCAGAGTTACCAGCGGAAAGAGCTTTTTCAGTGGCCTGAAGAGCATCTATTGGTCGGTTGATGCTCTTTTAGCTGAATCGTTACAAGGGAGGTAAATTATGGCACCCGACAAATTTCAGGTTGGGGTTATCGGATTGGGTAAATTTGGTTTGCGTTTTGCCATGCATCTGGCTGAACTCGGGCATGATGTTTTAGGTCTCGATAATAATCCCGATCATATCAAGCAGGCTCAGGATCAGTTGACCCAGGTTTTTCTGGCTGATGGCCGGGAAAAAGCGGTTCTGGAACAGGTCGGGCTGGCCGAATTTGAATATGTTGCGGTCAGCATCGGTGATTCAATCTCCGCCAGTGCCATGATTACAATGTTTCTCAAAGAACTCAATGTTCCCAATGTCTGGGTCAAGGCCAGTAATTCAGATCACCGAAAATTGTTGAAAAAGGTTGGTGCCGATCTGATTGTTATTCCCGAAGATTTGGCCGCCAGACAGCTGGCCGACCGTCTCACGCATCCCGGTTTTGTTGATTATCTGCCTTTTGACCATAATTTGGTTATCCATGAACTGACGATTGATCAATGTGCGGGTAAAACGTTGCGCCAGCTGGATTTGACTAATCGTTATAAAATTCAGGTTATTGCGGTGCGTCCCGAGGCTGGCGGGCAACCAAGTTTTATCCCGAACCCGGATATGGTTCTGTCGGCCGGTGATATATTGGTGGTTATCGGTCATCGCGGGCCGCTCGAACATTTTGAGTCGTAATTCGGGCAGTTTCCTAGATCTCTTTTTTATTGAAGATAAGAAGTGTTATCAATGTCAGCAGAACAATAAAGGTACAGATATTTATTAGTGGATGCACTGGCCCTATACTTACAAACTTACTTCGGCAAATCAATGAATCCGCATATGCCTGTACCATAAAAAGTTTTGGATAAAAAATACGCCACGAGGCAATAGAGGGATCCGCCACTGAATGCGTTAAAGTTGTCAACATTTCACTGTTCAGTAATTTATACCCGCCATCGGAGACAAATCCCGTGCATAATAATCCAATTGCAAGTATGGCGCTGATAAAGTTTGGTATAAACAGAGAGAATAAACAGACTGCAACTATAATGAAAAGAAGATTAAGAGAACAGATAATTGATGCTCCGAGATAGGCCAAAGAGATCTCATTGGTGCGGAACCAGATAATCAGAAATATTGTCAAATGAAGTATCAACATAAACCATGCAGATAACAGCCAGGTTCCGCTTATTCTACCGAGCACATATTCCCACCGCTTGACCGGTCGGGAAAGAAACATATAGACGGAACCATCGTTTTGATCTCTGCTGAAAAGTGTCATTGAGATCATTGAAACCATTAAAAGCATGCCCATAATTATTGCATGGAAAAGGATTCGTGAAGCATATCCTATACTCTCCACAGGTTGACCATTGATCACATAATCTGAAGAGTAACACCCGCGCATTGTAATCAGAAGCCCGATGGAGAGGGCAAGAAGAAGATAAAAACTCTTGAGCCTCATCTGATCCATTATTGTATATTGTGTGATTTTAATAAATATTTTCATGTTATCTTTGTGTCTTTATGGTTGTGTTTTTATAGATGTTCAGGCCTGATGCCTTCGTAAACATGTAAAAATCGACCGGGTGACCGTGCGAGAACATCAAGTCTCTTGGGTTAATTTAATAAATAGATCTTCAAGGCTCTCGCCATGGGCCATTATGGAGGCAATTGAATCTTTTATAACTATTCTGCCTTTATGTATAATTGCAGCCGTGTCACATGTTTTTTCAACTTCTGAAAGTAAATGTGAGTTTAGTACAATCGTTACTCCCCGGCTCTTAAGATCACAAATAATATTTCTAACATCTCTGATGCCAATGGGATCAAGGCCGGAAACCGGTTCGTCCAGTATTAAGAGTTCCGGATTGCCCAATATCGCCGCCGCAAACCCAATTCGCTGCTTCATACCCTTAGAATAGCCGGAACTTTTTTGCTTCTCTTTGCCTGACATTGATACGACTTCCACAACCCTTTCCACTTCGATACGTGCGTCTCTACCTGATAATCCGACTAAGGAGGCATGACGAAACAGATACTCAAATCCGGAAAGGTACGGGGGGATCATGTGCTGTTCTGCTATATAGCCAATTTTTTTTCTGGCTCTTGTTTCAGCAGCGGAAATCCCTTTTATTGTTATATTGCCTGAAGTCGGCTGAATAAACCCCATCAACATCCTGATAATCGTGGTTTTGCCGGCCCCGTTTGGCCCAAGCAATGAAAAAAAATCACCTTTATTAACTTGATATGAAACCTGGTCAACAGCTTTGAAGTCGCCAAACTTTTTTGTAATATTATCCAATACAATCATTGTTAAGTCCATCGTTATTAGTGTTCAGATAAGAGTAGCGATTTTTAATTGTGCGGGAGTATGATACTCAAGCTGATTTTGTCCGGCAGCTTATTATTCAGGGATATCCGGCCGCCGTGCAGTTTAACAATCTTTCTGACGATCGTCAGACCCAGACCGCAACCTCCGAACTCCTTGGAACGAGATTTTTCGACCCGATAAAACTGTTCGAAAACATGTTCCAGCTCATCTTCCGGAATCGCTGTTCCGGTGTTGGTGACGGTGAGCCGAACTGTTTCCGACATGTTCTCCAGTGTGACAATCAGTTTTCCGCCTTCATAATTATATTTTATGGCGTTATCGACAGCATTGACTAGAACCCGGTGGAGCTGGCTGGGATCACCGAAATAGTTCAGTGTTTCCGGCAGGGAGCTGCTCAGGTCAATGTTTTTCTCATCTAGCAATGGTTTGAAATCTTCGATGACGGACGCGGTCATGGTCTTTAGATCAAAGATCTCGGGTTTGAGTTTACGGTTAAGTTCCAGCCAGGAGAGGGTCATGAGGTCGTGCAGGAGGCGTTTTATGCGCAGCATAACCTGTTGCTGTTGCAGCAGATCTTTGTAAAAAGGGGCCGGCAGTTCGTGGTTGAGCAGGCCTTGCTCCATAAAGATCCGGACACTGGTCATTGGGGTGCTAAGTTCATGGGCCGCGTCGGCGAGAAACTGTTTCTGCCGGGAGAAAGAGTACTGGAGGCGATCAAGCATCTGGTTTAAGGCCGAGGAGAGATCATCGAGTTCATCGCGACTTGAGTTTAAGGGGATGCGGCCGGCCAGATCGTTTTCATCAATCTCTCGGGCAAGGTCAGTGATTTTCCTGACCGGTCGGAGTATACGGCCTGCCAGAAAATAACTGATAATGATCAGCAACAGGGTCGAAAACAGCAGGCCCAGAATGATGATCAGGCAGACCTCGGCAATCTCTTCATCGAGTTCTTCCATGGGGAGCGCAACCTGAATCCGGTAACCGGGCGGGGTTTTATGGGCGGGGATTTTCACCGAGCGAACCCGAAACGTCACCTCATCATGGCAATCCTGATCAAGGTCAATTTTTTCTTGCGCAACCGTGATATTGACGGTATCTTTTTTTTTGCCGGGGTCGATAGGCAGGTCAATGATCCGGGCGAGCCGGGACGAGTAGATCAGGGTCTCGGCACGCCAGGCCCGAATCCAGTAGCGTCGGCTATCGAGGAAAATATCGGAAGCCGGGGATGAGTCTATGCCCATTGCTTCGTTCTGCTGGACTATATTAAAAACGGTATGGACGGTGGCTTTGAGTTCGTCGTCGAGTTGATTGTAGGTTTGCTCAACCATTTCCCAGAGAACGATCAGGGAGAATATCAGGCTGACAAGTACGCCGGCACCGGTAATCCAGAGGCTGATTTTACTGCGAATCTTCATTGCTGATTACTCTTGCACCACAAAGCCGATGCCGCGGACTGTTTTGATCAACGATTTTTCCGCTCCTTCCGAATCAATTTTGCGGCGCAGGTTTTTGATGTGTACGTCGATGGTGTTGGACATTGTAAAAGGATCAAAATCATCACCCCAGACATGCTCGGCCAGCGTGATCCGGGAAACTGGTTGGTTTTTGTTGTAGAGGAGAAACTCAAGCAGGGAAAATTCCTTGAGGGTCAAGTTAAGGTTTTTCCCGGTTTTGGTCACTTGGCGGCTGATTGTATCGAGAGAGATATTGCCAATCGTTAAGAGTGTGTCACATTCACGTCCCGGTCGACGAAGCAGGGCCCGGATCCGGGCCAGGAGTTCGGCAATCGAAAAGGGTTTGGAGAGATAGTCGTCGGCTCCGTAATCGAGGCCCTTGACCCGATCCTCGACCGAACTTTTGGCGGTCAGCAGGAGGACTGGAGTGACGATTTTTGCCTGGCGCATCTCCTGTAAAATCGTCAGGCCATCAACCTTCGGCAGCATAATATCGAGAATAATCAGGTCGTAGATTTCGGCGAAAATTTTGTCTAGTGCGCATTCCCCATCAGCTGCGGTATCAATCAGATACTGTTGTTCACTAAGCAGGTTTCGGAGTTGTGAAAGCAGTCCGGGGTCGTCTTCGATGAGCAGTATTTTCATTTTCAACTAACCGCAAATTTCCCTGGCAGGCGATGTTGACGGTTCCGGTAGAGGTGAGAGGAGATGAACAAATTTATGAGGGCATCAAATAATATATTGCCAGATAACCGACAGACACTGTTAACAGGTTAAGATGAGCATTGTTTTCAAAAAAGAGTTGCCATTTAAAAAAGCATAATTTAGTTTTTTTGAGATTGCACCACAAAGGTAAAAAACGTGGTACTTGTTGACAGTACATTCTGTAGTTGTCTTTGAAGATCTCCTCCAGAACTTTTTCTTCTCGCTTAACCCGGTTAACCATATAGAAATAATAAACTATTGTAAAGGTGATTATCAAAAAAGGCCTTCCGGTGATGACTATTGCACCCAAAATGAGCAGGTATCGGCCCAGATACATCGGGTTGCGGACGATAGCGTAGGGGCCATTGTCGGCGAGCTCCTTTTTTTTGTGTAAGGAGGCAAAACACCAGACCTGCAAGATTTCACCGACCATGGACAATAGTAGCCCGAGCCAGAAAAATTGGGGTT
This sequence comes from Candidatus Tharpella aukensis, assembly GCA_021163445.1. Taxonomy (GTDB): domain Bacteria; phylum Desulfobacterota; class Anaeroferrophillalia; order Anaeroferrophillales; family Tharpellaceae; genus Tharpella; species Tharpella aukensis. The sequence goes on along the minus strand of JAGGWR010000275.1, from coordinate 2,132 downwards.
TCATGAGCAAGGCTATAGCAATTGAAAACAGTATTGCTAATGGCCAGCGGAACTTAAGCAGCTTTCGCCGGAGTTCTGGGTTGTTGTAGAGAGTATTAATTTTTGTGATTATCGGTTCCAGATTAAAAAAATCATTGATGAGGAAGTTTATGTTTTGTCTCATTTGGTTCACCCTATGGTTTTAATTTGAGTGTCAATTATCCTTAGCGTTTCATGTTAGCACGGCATTTATGAAGAAATTGTGAAGTTGTGCAAATAGTGACAATAATTATTCGAAGGAGGAAGGCTTTTAAATGAGGGAAAGAAGTCAGTTTTTCTTTGTTTTCACAGAGGCTTCATGTTATTTGAGTGGCCGTGTTGGCCCTCCATGTTGATTGTACGGAGGTGTTTTGTTTAACTTAAAAGAGAGATAAATATCTATGATTCCCTGGAAAGTACTTGATACGGCACCGATACCGGGTAACGGTGCCGAACTTCAGCTCTCCCAACGCGGTGCTGAATTTTCGATCAGCATCGTCGGTGCAGGTATTTTGATGGGTTCGCGGGCGCATGGCTCCGAGGACGCGCTGGCTCAACTTACGTGTAGTAAAATCGCCGGTCGATCTCGGCCTCGGGTGTTGATTGGTGGTTTGGGTATGGGATTTACGCTGGCGGCGGCTCTGTGCCATCTTGGTGCCGATGCCGAGGTGGTGGTGGCCGAATTAATTCCGGCCGTGGTCGCTTGGAACCGCGGCCCTCTGGGGGCGGCTGCCGGAAATCCTCTGCAGGATGAACGAACCACGGTTAGAGAGGGCGATGTTGCCAAAATTTTGAAAGCGGAACGGCAGGCCTATGATGCGATTTTGCTCGATGTTGATAATGGCCCTGTCGGTATGACCCGCAAAAAAAACAGTTGGCTCTATACGTTGGACGGGTTGACGGCCTCCTATGCCGCGCTGCGGCCCAAGGGTCTGCTGGCGATCTGGTCGGCTGGCCCTGACCGTAACTTCACTCAACGATTGCGAAAGGCAGGTTTTAAGGTCAATCAGGCCCGGGTGCGTGAGCAGGACAATAAAGGAGATCTGCACACGATCTGGCTGGCTGAAAGCGGCCCCTGATTGTTTGAGAAAAGGATGTCGAAATGGATAGAATTATGAAGAAGTGCTGAAAACTATGACCGAACTGCGAGAGGTGCTTGACAAAACCGATTCATAGTCCTATGGTTGATAGTACCAGTATGCATAGAAGAATGAAAAATGAGGGAGGCAGATCATGAACCGAATGCAGTCAGTTATTCGGATATCTCTACTGCTATTGTCGGCACTCTTTATATTTTCCTCGTCGTTAATTAATGTTTCATCAGTTCAGGCCGAGGATAAACAAGTAAAAATTGGTGTCTTAGCCAAACGTGGAGCTAAACACTGCCTGCAAAAATGGTCTCCTACGGCCGAATATCTCTCCCGAAATATCTCAAACTACTCATTTTCGATTGTCCCTCTCAATTTCGATCAACTTATTCCAGCCACAGAAAAAGGTGAGATTGATTTTGTCCTGAGCAATTCCAGTTACTATGTCACATTGGAGATCACTCAGCGGGTGGATCGGCTCGTCACCCTGATAAATAAGGATGTTAACGGTAAGCCGATGACCACCTTTGCCGGAGTGATTTTTACCTTGGCCAACCGTCAAGACATCACCAGCATGAAAGATCTGGTCGGCAAAAGATTTATTGGTGCCGATTCGAGATCTTTAGGTGGTTGGCTGGCGACCCTTCGAGAGTTAAAGCAGGCCGGTATAAATCCGCAAAAAGATTTTGCTACACTCTCATTTGCCGGAACCCATGATGCAACTGTTTATGCGGTGCGCGACGGGCAGGCGGATGTTGGCTGTGTAAGAACCAGCACGCTTGAACGTATGGCTGAGGAGGATAAAATCAACCTGGCTGATTTTAAGGTGATCTACGGCCATCCGAATTATAAATCCATATTGTCGGCCCACCATCTGCTCCACTCCACCAGAGCCTATCCGGAATGGCCCTTGGCCAAACTCAAGCATGTCGATGATGCTTTAGCCGGGCAGGTGGCCAAGACTCTGATTGATATGCCTTCCAGCAGTTACGCGGCCCGGAGGTCGCATAGTTTCGGATGGAGTGT
>JAGGWR010000341.1 GCA_021163445.1 Candidatus Tharpella aukensis | reverse complement strand
CAACCAGGCCGTTAACCGCTTTCAAAAAAGGAGGGGGAAAAGAGGAAAGTAAGGAAATCTATACTGGATCTTTTTTCTCTGCTGTTTTTCCTGGGGTTGTTGTTTAGAGGATTAAATTGTAGTGGTGAAACACGTTTCATGAATCAATATAGCCTTGGGGGAAAAACCGTACTTTTGGTGGTGGATATTTGACAGGATTGGTAAAACAGTGTTAAACAAGATAGTGAAGATTGAAAAAACAACGGAAAATCAAGAACTGGACAATTATTTCCATATCAAACTGATAATATCAAAATATTTGGGGGAAAGTGGGCAGATATATGGGGAAAAATAAATAACCAAAAGAGCCAACATGGAACCTAAAAATTATCAAGAAATATGGCAAGAGATTTGTTTCATTCTGTCAGACTCTGTCAAAGAAAACATTAGCGAAAAAGATTTCGAGCATCAGGTGTTGCGAGCGTTGGAAGTCCTTGGTTGGAGAGAATTTAAAGGGGAGATAGAAAGACAAATCTTAATTCAAGTAGGTCGACAAGGAATTTTAAAACCAGATTTAGTGGTTTATGGAGAAAGGAAAAAAGCCCTCATCGTAATTGAAGTAAAAAGGCCGCAGGAGGATATTTCACGAGATGATTCAATATCCCAATTAAAATCTTACATGCGCCAGATGAAAGCTGATTTTGGTTTTTTGGTCGGCAACCAGATACGCATTTATTACGATGGTAATCTTAATCCCCAAGCTGATCCTTTATTAATCGACAAAATACCTTACCTAAAAGATGAAAAGGCTGGGGTAAGTTTTGCTGAACTATTTGAAAAAAGCAATTTTCAGTCAGAGTTCTACCTGCCGATACTCAAAAAGAAAATTAGAAAATTCAACATCAAAAGAGAAAGCCAAAAACTAAAAACTATTTTGTTGTCAAAAGACACCAAGATAAAAATACTGGAATTTCTTGAAAAGGAATTTGCCGATTATGACAGTGATATATTTGCTTCTGTCATGTCCGAAATTAATATTTCACTTGAGAGCAATCCTGCCCATCATACAAACCAACCGGCTGTAGTTCCTCCAGTGGAGAGGCACAAAAGAAGAATTGTCCGCCCGACAACTCCTCCCAATACGTCAATTTCTGGAAAAACTTATTCACTGTCTGAGCTGAAAAACATGCATCTCGGTAAAGAATACAGGCCGGCATCCTTAATCATCCAAGGTCACACAATTGAAGTTTCAAATTGGACTGACTTGTCCTTAAAGTTCGTTGAATGGTTGATTAAGAGCAACTTTCTAACCAAAAGCAAACTGCCAATTTACAATTACTCAGAAAGCGACAAGTATTTCATTAATTCCTCTCCTCGACATGAAATTGCCGAAAAAGACGGGCAGTGGAAGTCTGTAATGGGTAATTTTCACGTCGATACGAAATACAATGCGGATTGTCACAAAAAAAATATGATTCAGGCTCTTAATCATTTAGGTATCTTTGATGTGGATATAAAAATAACATTCCGGTGAAATCTGTAAAAAAGATCATATGTCAAATCAATTCAGGCGACGGGAAGAAGCGCGGCGACACTGTCGCGGCAAGTCTTTTGGCCCACGCCTGATTTTTGTCATTATACTCTTGAAATATAGATTGTAACATTTGTGAAATTCGAGTTTCTGCAAAGAAATCTGATATGGAAAAATTTGATAATAAGCTATTGCAGAGATAAACCGTTTAAAATTGAACAGTTGTTTGAAATGATTGAAAATGTGATTAACAATCATCTTACAAAAGGAGATATAACATGGGTCGAATACTCTTGCTCGCGGCCATGATTGCATTGTTACCAGGATGCATGACGGCTGCGAAACATCAACAATCGCTTCCCTCTGCGGAAGAGAAAAAAATGACCGTTGGTATTGTCCAGAAAGAGATCAGGAAAGGGATGTCTCAGGCAGATGTAGCGACCTCTCTGGGTTCTCCAAATCTTGTGACTCGTGACAAGAGCGGAGTTGAAACATGGATTTATGACAAGATCAGTACCGAGTATGCCTATTCAACGAGTTCTGGTGGTGTAGGTGCGCTTATTTTCGGTTTGGGCGGCAGCGTCGCGGGTGGTGCTGCTCCAAGTTATTCTCAAGGTAGCGGAGCATCATCAACAACACAACGTACATTAACTGTCATAATCAAGTTTGTTGAAGGAGTAGTCAATGAATTTACATATCATTCAAGCAGTTTCTAGGAAATCACTCTTACGCTTAACAGTAGTTGCGGTGTTTGCCGTGCTTGTTGGTTGTGTCGCATCAACAGGACCTACAAAAACTAGCATTCAGCTTCAAGCATTCCAATCGAAAGAATTTGAAACAACAAAAAAGATTGCATTTGCTTCAACAATGTCTGTGTTCCAAGACCTTGGTTATATCATCGGTACAGCCGACCTTGAAACTGGCTTTATTACAGGGAAGAGTCCTACCAAGCAACATTTCGCATTTTTTGTCGGTCAGAAAATGGAAAATGTGAAAGCTACCGCATTCATTGAATCAATGGGTAAAAAAAGAGCAAGAATCCGCCTTAATTTTGTCAACAGTATCCAAACTTCAAGTGGGTATGGAATGAAAGGAGCACATGATAAGCCTATCGAAGATCCAAAGACATATCAGGACACCTTTGTGAAAATCATGAAGGCCATATTTGTAAGGGAGAACATTGAGGAATAAATATCGCCTAGCAAACAAGGTTAGATTGTTTGTTCCGGCTACCGGAATAGGCTCAAGTTCGATAATCGGCATTAATAGAAACATACTCATGGGAAAGGTCGGCCGTCAGCAGGGAAAAACTACCATCTCCGGCATGCAGATCAATGGTAATGGTAAAGCTATCCTGCCGGAAGACCTCGGCACCATCAGCTTCCTGATAGTCAGGAGACCGTTGGCCACCGGCTACCACCTGAATCCGGTCAAGCCAGATATCCACCCGCCCAGGATCCAGATCCACCCCGGCATAACCTAAAGCCGCGATAATCCTCCCCCAGTTGGCATCCTCTCCATAAAAAGCGGTTTTCACCAGCAGGGAATGGGCAATGGTCCGACTGATCTGTTCCGCAGTCTGGCGATCGGGAGCATTCTTAACCAGAATTTCCACCATTTTGGTCGCCCCTTCACCATCTTTAACGATCATCCGGGAAAGCTTATCGGCAACCTGGTATAAACCGGCTTCAAACGCCTTTTCATCTGCTTCCGTAGCCAGGGAACACCCGGACACACCGTTGGCCAGGAGCAGGGCCGTATCATTGGTGCTGGTATCCCCATCAACACTGATCCGGTTGAAGGTCCGATCCACCACCTCTTTCAAAATTTTCTGCAGCCTGCTGCCGGAAACATCGGCATCAGTCAGGAGATATGCCAGCATGGTGGCCATATTGGGTTCTATCATCCCGGCACCTTTGGCAAATCCGCAGATATGCACCT
>JAGGWR010000352.1 GCA_021163445.1 Candidatus Tharpella aukensis | reverse complement strand
CGCCTTTGCAGTTTTGGCAAAAAATACGATTCTGGCTGATTGTGATGTTGATGCCGCCGACCTCCACCTGATTCTGACTCCGGAAGAGATTTCCAGCGCGGATTTTATCGGTGGACGAGGGCCACAACTAGACAGTGAAAAATGTACCCGTTGCGGCGAATGTCAACGTTTATGCCGTTTTGACGCTATCGATTTTTCCGAAGAGTCGGGTTACTCGATTAATGAATTCGCCTGTGACTGTTGCGGTCTCTGCGCCCTGGCTTGCCCGGAAGAAGCGATCACCATGGTCGACACCATCAATGGCCGCTGGTTTATCTCGGACACCCGAGCCGGTAAAATGGTTCATGCCCGTCTCGGCATCGGCGAAGACAATTCCGGCAAACTTGTCACCCTGGTTCGTCAGCAGGGCAAACTTTTAGCCCAAAAAGAGGGAAATGAACTACTCATCAATGATGGACCTCCGGGAATCGGCTGTCCGGTTACCGCCGCAATCACCGGCGTTGATCTGGTTTTAATCGTCACCGAACAAACCCTCTCGGGAATGCATGATATGGAACGGGTTCACGGTCTCTGCCGCCATTTTGATATCCCGGCTCTGGTCTGTGTCAACCGTTTTGATCTCAATCTTGTCAACAGCCAAAAAATTCAAGACTACTGTACGGAACATAACTTACCACTGGTCGGTGAAATCCCCCTCGACCCGATTGTCAACAAAGCCCAAGTCGCCCGCCTGAGCATAGTTGAGTATGATTGCGGCCTCGTCAGCCAAGTGGTTCGTGAAATGTGGGCCAAAGTGGAAAAAGAGTTGATGGCGTCGTAAAAAGTTCCGATATCCTGCGATGATGTAGTTTTCCAGACACTCGACATACTACTTGTATGGTCTCGCGCCTGGAAAACCACATCATCTTGTCTATCGAAATTTTTACTTAGCCATCCCGTAACTTTTTACACCCCGAAGGAAGTGCCCTTGAAGCAATGTTCGCCGCTACCCGCTGAAACTTAACTCCCGAATAGTGACTGACAGGAAATCAAACATGAAAAATGAACCGGAAAAATTAAAAGATAAAATACTGGCGGCCTTAGGTAGCGTCCGCGATCCGTCTACCGGGATGCAGGTCACCGATCTGCCCCTGCTCGATAAACTCGAAATCGATAAAAAAGGGATTATTATCACGCTAACCCCCTCATCCAATGTCTGCCCCTTGATTTTCAAGCTCGGTAATGATATGAAGCTGGCCGCACAAAAGGCGGCACCGGATCTGCCGATCCGCTTTATTATTAATAACCATCGACTTAAAGACGAAGTTGAAGAGACTCTTTCAGATTACTGATCACTTAGCCATGTTGAAGACACCCCTTTTCTCATGAATTCTGCCTCCACTCATATTTTTGGCCCGGTACCCTCGCGCCGACTCGGCCTTTCCCTGGGAATTGACCTGGTACCTTTCAAAACCTGCACGTTGGATTGTATCTACTGCGAGCTGGGTAAAACGGCGACCCCGGTAACCGAGCGAGCCGAATACGTCCCCTATATAGAGCTTGAAAAAGAGATTAAAGCCTACTTTGCCACAAAAGATCGTGCTCAACAAAATCTCGACTATATTACGCTTTCGGGCTCCGGCGAGCCAACGTTAAACAAGGCTCTGCCCCGGGTCATCAAACTTTTACGAAATTTAAGCAAAACCCCAATCGCCCTGCTCACCAACGGTACCCTCTTTAACGATCCTGAAGTCCGCCGTGAAGCGGCGCTGGTTGATGTAATTTTGCCGTCACTTGATGTTATCTCCAAAGATCTCTTTGTCAAGTTGAACCGACCGGCTCCCGGACTTGAGGTTAAAGAGATAGTTGCCGGGCTCATCAAGTTGCGTCACGAATTCAAAGGTGAAATCTGGCTTGAGATTCTGCTCTGCCGGGGAATCAATGACAGCCCCCAGGAGATCAATCTGCTGGCTAATGCGACAGCCGCCATAAAACCGGATAAGATCCAGCTCAACACTGTCGTTAGACCGGGAGTTTTGGCCGAAGCTGTGGCGGTCGAACAAGCTTTCCTGAAAGAAATTTTACCCCAATTTGGCGATCGAGCGGAAATTATTGCTCCCTTTGCCCGAGATTCCGACTACGGCAGCACAATCGACAAAACCGAAGAGACCATTCTGGCCACTCTGAAACGACGCCCTTGTACGAAAAGTGATCTCGAACAGGCTCTTGGTCTGAAAGCGGTTGAGGTTATAAAAATCCTTGACCTGATGCTCGAAAAGGGTAAAATTAAAGCACTGGAACATAGTGGAGAGCGCTATTTCCAAACCACGGACTGATTTAAACCGGAAAGGTCTTCCAATCAACCTCCCGCTAAATGGAGCTCTCAACCATTGAATGAACAAGTAAAAAAGTATTTCAAAAATCCCCGCAACCTGGAGATCATGACTGATGCCACGGTTATGGGGCAGGGCGGCGATCCCGGCTGCGGCGACTATATTGAACTCTATCTTAAAATTGAAAACGATATTATTATTAAAGCCTCGGCCATGGTTGCTGGCTGCCCCTATGCAATCGCCACCACAAGCATCTTTACCGAAATGATTACCAACAAATCTTTGGATGATGCGATGATGATCCCCGGCGATCAGGTTGCCTCCCTCTTGGGCGGTCTGCCGAAAGAGAAAATTCACTGCTCTTTGATGGGCCCGGAAGCCCTGCGTAACGCCGCCCATAATTATATCATGGCCCGCATCTGCACCCCGATGGCGTCGTAAAAAGTTCCGATATCCTGCGTCGTCGTGGTTTTTCAGACACTCGACATACTAGTTGTATGGTCTCGCGCCTGAAAAACCACGACTCCTTGTATATCGAAATTTTTACTTAGCCATCCTGTTTGAGAAAATTATGAGCCTTATTCTTGACATCCCCGGCAAAGAACCCCTTGAGCTGCAAGGCGTTCTTTGCGATATGAACGGCACCTTAACGCTTGACGGTCAATTGAGCCAAGAGGTTACCGAAAGTCTGCAAGAAGTTGCCGCCATCATTAAGGTTTATGTTATGACGGCGGATACGTTTGGCACGGCCCACAAGATGTTTGCCTCTCTCCCGGTTGAACTCGTAAACATGCCGGACGCCACCCCCGGAACTATTGCCAAGTGTGATTTCCTAAAAAAACTGGGCTCTCAAACCCATGCCGCAATTGGTAACGGTTACAATGACCACCTGATGCTGCAAGAAGCCGTTTTGGGCATCTGTGTCTTAGGTGCTGAAGGAGCACACGCTCGCTCCGTAGCTGCCGCCGACCTTATAGTTACCAACCCGATT
>JAGGWR010000145.1 GCA_021163445.1 Candidatus Tharpella aukensis | reverse complement strand
TGAGAGTCGATTTTCCAGCCCGAAGGGCAGGCCGCCAGGATATGGAGAAAACGGAAGCCGGAGGCCGCTTTGGCTTTTTTTATTTTTGCGTAGAAATCTTCAGGATAGGCAATTGTCGCGCTGGCCAGATAGCTCGGATTATGGGCCTTGATGATCGCCATAATATCTTTTTTGGAATATTGGAAACTTTTACCGCCCGGCGTGGTTGTTGTCCAGGCACCATGCGGGGTTGCGGACGACTGTTGAATCCCGGTATTCATGTAAGCTTCGTTGTCGTAGCAGATATAGATCATATCTTCATGCCGTTCAGCGGCTCCGGAAATTCCCTGAAGACCGATATCAAAGGTGCCGCCGTCACCAGCCCAGGTGAGGACTTCGATACCCTCTTTTCCTTGAGCTGTCAAAGCTTGCCGAACTCCGCTGGCCGCCGCCGCCGCTACCGCAAAAGGAGTGTGAAGCAGGGGCACCGAAAGAGCTGTCGTCGGTTGGCCACCGGCGATAATCGCCCAACAGCAGGCGGGCATGACAACAATGGTTTGTGGGCCTAAAACCTTTAAGGTGTGGCGCATACTCAAAGAAGCGCCGCAGCCGGGGCAGGCCATGTGACCACACTCCATATGTTCAGCGGTGGTGATTTGCCAAGTAGTATTTTTGCTGAAACTGTTTTCAGCCGGAGAGCTATTTAAATTGTTCATTTATGTCTCTTTAGTTATTTTACAGCCAGTTACAATCAATTGCTGAAAGTTGTTCCCGGTTTCCAACCACCTCGGCGATGGTTTCGGGAAAAACCTCCTTGCCGCCAAGACTGATCATGACATCATTAACTAAAGGCCGCTGCGGCAGATTGTAAAGAGCGGCCCGAACTTCCTGGCTCAATGTGCCGCCGACGCCGTAGGAACAGGCCCGATTTAAGACAATGACTCGTTTTTTATCTTTTAAAGCTTCGGCCAGTTCCCGATTAGGGAACGGACGTAAGAGACGTAATTTATAAAGATCTATCGAAGTTCCGTTTTCTCTTAAATTTTCAACCGCGACGCGGGCGGTTCCGGTCATTGCCCCACAGCAAAGTAAAGCCGTATCACTTTTTTCATCTCCCTCCAGACAACGCATGACCGGCTTATATTTGCGGCCAAACTTATTCGCAAACTCATCCTGACAATTGTCAATAATCGTCAAGGCTTCAGTCATAGTTTCCGAGAATGTTTTTTTGAGCTCATAGAAAAGATCGGGCTGAGCCGCACCCCCAAAAGTCAGCGGGTTGTCGGGATCAAGTTGATAGGGCGGCCGGTAGGCGGGCAGATATTCATCAACCTCTTGTTGGTCGGGAACCAGAAGTTGCTCCATTGTGTGCGAAAGAATGAAACCATCGATCATTACCATAATCGGCAGCATCAGTTGTTCGCTGGCTTTGTAGGCCATGATAATTGTATCAAGAGCTTCTTGAGAAGTTTCACAATAGATCTGGAGCCAGCCGGTGTCACGTTGAGAAAAACTGTCACTCTGGTCACTCCAGATATTCCAGGGAGCTCCAAGAGCGCGGTTGGCATTGACCAAAACCAGGGGCAGACGGGCTCCGGCAAACCAGTGCAGGAGCTCATGCATCATCGCCAGGCCTTGCGAACTGCTCGCCGTAAAAGAGCGGCTGCCGGCCGAAACCGAACCTAAAACCGCAGCAATGGCCGACATTTCCGATTCGACTTTGATATACTGACTTTTCAGCTCACCTTTGTCGACCATCTCGGAGAGGGTTTCGATAATATGGGTCTGGGGCGTGATCGGATAGGCCGAAATAACTTGCGGACGGCTCAATTTGACCCCGTGCGCAACTGCATCACTTCCCAGTAAAATAGCTTTTTTCTGCATATTAATGATCTTCCTCCATCTCAATCACGCCGCGCGGGCAGACTACGGTACATTGAGCGCAACCTTTGCAGTGGTCGTAATCAAAAAGTACCCGTTTGTTCGGGTCACTCTCTTCTCGATTGATAGTAATGGCAACGTCCGGGCAGAAGAACCAGCAGATGCCGCAAGCGGTGCAGCTGCCGCAATGAAAACAGCGCTCAATCTCGCTTCTCATCTGTTCTTTAGTTAAACTTTGGCGGATTTCGGAGAAATTATCTCTTCTGTTCTTAATATCAAGTTCCGGGACGCTGATTGCCGGAATTTTGTTGTAATAATCGAGGTGAAGTGATTTGCTTTCGACCACAGCTGGGTTTTCAGACGCTGTATTTGCGTCTGAGGAAGAAGTAATCTCTAATTTTTGGAGGATGGTTTCGGCCGCCCGGCGGCCGGAGGCCAGGGCTTCGGCAACTGAGGCCGCACCGTGAGCAAAATCTCCCGCCTTGTTGATTGAATTACGATCATTTAAACTAAAATCATTTAAATCAAGATCGCTCTCCTGGCCGATGGCGGTGATCAGATAATCGGTTTCGATTTTTTTGAGAAAATCTCCCTCACTGATGCGCCCATTATCGTCTTGGGTCTGATGGAGATTAATTTGCAAAGTTGCGCTCGTATCAATTGTGCCCACGACTATTTTTTCATGAATCACCAGACCTTCTTCTAAGGCCTGTTTTTTTTCCTCTTCGTAGGCTGGCATTTCGGCAATTGTCCGCCGGTAGACGATCTCGACTTTTTTGCCTAGTCTAAGGAGGCTGCGGGCCGTATCAAGCGCGGCGTTGCCGCCGCCGATGACGATGAAGTTTTGCCCCTTAATAGCTTCGCCTCGATTAATTGTGGCGAGTAGCTCCAGAGCTCCTTTTACTTGTGGAAGGTCACGCCAGGGAGTCGGTTGGCTGGAGCGTTGCAGGCCCGGAGCCCAGATAATATTCTGATACTCTTTTTTCAGTTGGGCTAACTCAGAGGATTCGATGCGATGATTGCATTTAAGTTCAATGTCGTAGCTGTTGATAAGGTTATTCAGCTCTCGATCAAGAATTTCTCGGGGCAGTCGGTAGGCCGGAATCGCGTAACGCAAAAGACCACCGGCTAACGGGGCCTGTTCGAAGATTGTGACTTTAAGACCTTTCCGGGCGAGAAAAACGGCGGCACTTATGCCTGCCGGGCCAGCTCCGATGATGGCGACTTTTTCAGCTCTTTTTTCGATATTTGTGGAAGAATGCGGGCTCTCTAATCCCAGATCTCCGAGATAGCGTTCCAGGTCGCCGATCAAAACGGCCTCATCAAAATCCTGGCGATTGCAGGCACTTTGACAAAAATGGGGGCAGACGCGACCGGTAATTGCCGGCATCGGGTTGTAGTCACGTAAGAGGTTAAGTGCTGCTGAACCGTTATCGGAAGCGAGTTCCTCAAGATAGGCGGCAATCGGAATATTCAAGGGGCAAGCTCGGCGGCAGGGTGACTCCTTGGGAACCAGGTGGGGGCGGAAAAATTTCCAGCTTCCGGTCAGGTTAACCGCAGTTGAGTCAGCCGAGATCGGCAGGCCGGTAAAATCCCCGTTTTGTATAGCTTTTACGTGTTTTAAATTTGCCATTGTCAATTTATTTTGCCTTTCTCTACGTCTTGTGCGGAAAATGCTTTTTATCTCCCGCCAAGACGCATAGCCGCAGAGAAAACCGCAATATAAACAGTTATCATATTTGTTGGATTACAGTTTCGTAGGCTTCACACAGGGCTTTTTCATTGTCGTCCAGGCGAGCAGGTAAGTAGTAGGGGAGGGCTTGAATCAAACTCTCCGGCTTGACCAGGCCGCTGACTTTCGCCAGAGCTCCGAGTACCGGGGCGTTGATCAGGGGCATGATCTCATTGCCCAGTCCATACTTTAAAGCGATGCGATTAAGATTTACGGTGATAACTTGATATGAAGGTTTTTCAGAGCCGGTTGTCAACTTAAGATTGAAATCTTCAGCCGGTAGGTCGCTGTTGATCAGCAGAATACCACCCGGCTTGAGGCCGTCGGTAACCGGAACCGTCTCGATCAGGCGGGCCGCCATGACAACCACATAATCGGGTTTAGTGACCCGACTCCGGACGTTGATAAAAGTCTCATCAGCCCGGACAAAAGCGGCTACCGGAGCCCCGCGCCGCTCAGCCCCAAACGTGGGAAATGACTGCGCGTAACGACCTTCAAAAAAAAGGGCCTGGGCGAGAATCCGGGAAGCGATAACCGCCCCCTGTCCGCCGCGCCCATGAAAACGAATTTCCTGCATGATAAATAGCTGCTGGTTAAATATTA
>JAGGWR010000101.1 GCA_021163445.1 Candidatus Tharpella aukensis | reverse complement strand
CCCATCCTGTTGACCACCAACTGTCTGGTTCCTTTAAAGAAAACCAACACCTATCTTGATCGTCTCTTTACCACCGGTGTCGTCGGCTATGTCGGCGCAACCCATATTGCGGATAGAGAAAAAGGTGGAGTCAAAGATTTTTCGGCGATTATTGAGCGGGCTAAAAAATGCGCCGCCCCGACCGAAATCGAAACCGGCAAAATTATCGGCGGTTTGGCTCACAATCAGGTTCTGGCTCTGGCTGACAAGGTTGTTGAAGCGGTTAAATCGGGAGCCATCAAACGCTTTGTCGTTATGGCCGGTTGCGATGGACGCCAGAAATCAAGAAGTTACTATACCGACGTTGCCGAAAATCTGCCTAAAGATGCAGTTATCCTGACCGCCGGTTGCGCCAAATATCGCTACAACAAACTTAATCTCGGCGATATCGGCGGAATCCCCCGCGTTCTTGATGCCGGACAGTGTAATGATTCCTATTCACTGGTAGTTGTCGCTCTCAAGCTGAAAGAGGTCTTCGGCCTTGACGATATCAACGATCTGCCGATCTCTTACGATATCGCCTGGTATGAGCAGAAAGCGGTTGCCGTCCTTCTGGCACTTCTCTTTCTCGGCGTCAAAGGCATCCGCTTAGGACCAACCCTGCCGGCGTTCGTTTCTCCGACAGTCCTCAACGTATTGGTCGAAAATTTCAACATCAAAGCGATCGATACCGTAGAAAATGATATTGCAGCAATGATGAAGGGCGAATAACTAAACAGTTAATCGTATGACCTACAAAAAGAGCCGGCAGTTTTTTCGAATAATTTCTCGAAAAACCGCCGGCTCTTTTTGTTTGCAAAATAATTTGATTGTTAATTTATATTTTACGCCTCATCCACTCGATAGCCGCGCCGGGTGACCATGCGGTTATTGATAATTGCAGTGCGGGAGTTGCCGATCAGAACTACGGTTACCATGTCGACCTCGGCTACCGGGAGCTCGGATATATTTCCGAGCCAGCACTCTTCCCCTTCACGGCCCGCGTTGCGGACTGTGCCGGCCACAGTAGAATCCCCTCTTGCTAAAGTAAATTCATTGATAATTTCAGGCAGAAGATCCCGACGACTGCGACTTTGCGGATTATAGAGAACACAAACCAGATCGGCGGTGGCGACGGCTTTGACCCGGCGTTTAACTTCCTCTAAAGGAGTCAGCCAGTCGGAAAGACTCAATACGGCAAAATCGTTCATCAAAGGAGCCCCGAGGGCGGCGGCGGCGGCGTTGGCGGCGGTAATTCCGGGTACGACCTCAACAACCAGAGGTTCTTCTTCGTTCTCTTCGAGTTCGAGGAGAAGACCCGCCATCCCATAAATACCAGCATCACCGGAGGAAACGACGGCAACCATACTCCCCTGTCGGGCTTTGGCAATGGCACTTTGGCAACGGGCAACTTCACCCCGCATTCCGGTTGAAATAACTTCTTTATCAACAATCAAATCACCAAGTAGATCAAGATAAGGTCGGTAGCCGACCACCACATCGGCTCTTTCTAAAACCTCACGAGCCCGAGGAGCCAACAGATCCAGACCACCAGGCCCGATACCAACCGCAAAGATTCTTCCTTGATTCATCATTTCTCTTTACTCTCATTTTTCGAATGGGCAACAGCAACCGTTACCCGCTTAAATTTATGTTTTTTCACTAACAACCCTCCCCGACCAGCCAAAATTGCGGCGGCTTCACTGACGGATGCCGAGCCGGTAACCGCCTGAACCTTGGTCGAGGGTGAAGGAACTTTTATATTTTCAAGATCAGCTGCCGAAAAAAAGCGAATCGGCAGTTTTTTTGCAGCGGCAAAATCGAGCAGACCTCTTTCATCTTTTTTAAGATCAATTGAAACAATTTCAACAATTTTTGACAAGGGGATACCGTGCTCGCCAAGTACGGTCGTCACGGCCTTTTCAATTTCGATCATCGACGTATGCCGACGGCAACCGATACCGACCACCACTTTCGGACTTTGCAGAAAAAGAGCCGGCAAACCGGCAGCCGGAGAGCTATTTTCATCAATCAGGACAACCCCTGCAATCTCGGAATTATTTAGCAGTTGAACATTAACCGATAAAGATGACCAGGAAATCACCCGATCATCAAAATAAGAGCAAATGGCGTTACCCCAAAAAGTGTGACCGAAAACTGCAATCTTTTTTCGAGCCAGCAGGAGGCCGTTAATCTCTTTGATCGCTTCGGGATTAATAATTTTGAAACCTTTACGGGCGGCAATCTCGTCAATCGCTGCAAGACCTTGAACATCGGTGGCCGTGGTAATCACCGCTTCGCCGTTGAAGATGGCTGCGGTTTTACGAGCCAGACGGTTGGCACCGCCGATATGGCCGCTCAAAAGAGAGATCGCAAACTCACCTTTTTCATCACAAACGACAACCGCCGGATCTTCAGTTTTGCCCTGTAACAAAGGCGCAATCTGGCGAACCACAATCCCGGTCGCCATAATAAAGAGATGCCCGGCAAAATTTTGCCAATTCTCGCTGACAATTTTTTTAAAGGCTCCCTTGGGAAAAACCGTAACCCGGTTTTTGCTGGATTCCGGCAAGAATCGGCTGTTTAAGGCTGATTCCAGAATAAAAGCCTGGGCTTTCGCCTCAGTTCCAAGAAAAGCCAAGGCCAATTCAGCGGCGGCAGCGGTCAGGGCATAGAGAGCCAGCGAGCCATCAAAATCGGCGTTATCAAAATCGACGTTATCAACTGAACTGTTTTCAGACATTGTTGTTAACGTTGGCCTCGCGATAACCGTGAGCGAACTCTTCGGCATAAAGCCGGGAAAGAGCACCTTTACGACTCAAAGCATCGCCAACCAGAATCATCGCCTGGCGACCGATCTTAGCTTTTTCAATCCTTTCGCTAATATCGGCAAGGTTACCAATGACAATTTTTTCATCTGGCCAAGTCGCCCGGTAGACGACTGCAACCGGCGTTGTAGGCACATAACCACCTTCCAGAAGTTCAGCTACCAAATCAGAAATCGCCGCCACACTTAAAAATAGCGCCATTGTCGCTTGATGGCAGGCGAGTTCGGGGATCGATTCCCGTTTAGGAACCGGTGTGCGCCCGGCCCGACGGCTTAAAATAACTGTCTGAGTTACTTCCGGCAGCGTGAGCTCGGCTTTGACACAGGCTGCCGCCGCAAAAACCGAACTGACGCCGGGAATAATTTCAACTCTGATCCCAGCTTCAGCCAGAGCGTTAATTTGCTCGCTGATCGCTCCATACATCGCCGGATCACCGGTATGAAGGCGCAAAACCCGCTTTCCGGCATTAATTCCACCAACCATCACGGCCACCATTTCATCAAGCGTCATGGCGGCGCTGTCATGGATTTCACACTCCGGCACAGCAAATTTAAGCACTTCAGGATTGACCAAAGAGCCCGCATAAACAATAATTTCAGCCTGCTCTACAGCCTGATGACAACGCATCGTCATCAAATCAACAGCTCCAGGGCCAGCCCCGGCAATGATAACAGTTTTCGGTTTGTAGAGAGGGGTGTTTGATTTATTATTTGAAGTCATATTATTTTTCCTAATCCGGCGTCGCCGGAAGTAAAAAATATTATCTCGCAAAGACGCAAAGACGCAAAGAGGGTCAAAAGCAAAACCAACCTATGGTTTTTCTCTGCGTCTTTGCGTCTTTGCGAGACACAAAAAAATTTATCATTTCAAGAAACACTTCAATTTTTCCGAAAAACATAAATTGCTATCGGGTTTTCACTTTTCAAAAGACGCATTTTACCAAGCGGCTGACTGCGGGCGAT
>JAGGWR010000154.1 GCA_021163445.1 Candidatus Tharpella aukensis | reverse complement strand
TCGGCTGGCAGGTACCAGAGCGGGCCAAAAACGGCTTAGCCGAAACCGCGGCCTGGTTTTCAGCTCGTCACTAATCCGGGAGCGGGGTCAATGCTTTGCGTCAATGCGCAGCATTTATGCAAGGCTTTGACCCCATTCAAGAGGGCGAAGCAATGTTCGCCGCCATTTGCTGTAGCTTTATGGTTAAACATAATGAATAGTAAAAAAAATTATTTACGTTCTCTGGGTATCATGCTTATTTTGATCTCTGGAGTCCTGATTATCTATTGGCAGGTAATCGATTTTACCTTTGTCAGTTTTGATGATCCGGATTACGTTTATGAAAATGAAATCGTCAGACAGGGTTTAAATTGGCTCGGTATAAAGTGGGCTTTCAGTTCCTTTCATGCCGCTAATTGGCATCCGTTGACCTGGCTTTCGCACATGTTGGATGTCTCCTGGTTCGGGCTTGATGCCGGATATCATCACTTTATGTCAATGGGCTGGCATTTAGCCAACACCTTGTTGCTTTTTACGGTTTTGTGGCGTATGACTGGGGCTCTTGGCCGCAGTGCTCTGGTTGCAGCCCTTTTTGCCTGGCACCCTCTGCGGGTTGAATCGGTCGCCTGGATTGCGGAGCGTAAAGACCTGCTCTGCGTCTTTTTCTGGTTCCTGACTTTGTTAAGTTATCACTATTATACTTTGCGGCCCGGTTTTAAGCGTTACCTGCCGGTTATGGCTGCCGCCGCACTGGCTCTGCTGGCCAAGCCGATGGCGGTAACTCTGCCCTTTCTTCTGCTGGTGCTTGATTTCTGGCCGCTCAAGCGCCTCAACCTCAAATCGTGGCGGCGTTTGAGTCTGGAAAAAGTGCCCCTGCTGGGGTTGGCGGCAGCTTCTGCAATAATGACCATGATGGCTCAGAATCGCGCCGGGGCACTGGCTTCGATTGCAGTTTTTAGTTATGGTCAGCGTCTGGCCAATGCTCTGATTTCCTATCTGAAATATATAGAGCTTACCTTCTGGCCTCGTAATCTGGCGGTTTTTTATCGTTATCAGGGTTTGCCCTCGCTGATGATCTTTTTCGGAGGGTTGTCATTGTTTGTGTTGCTGACCTGGTGGAGTTTCAGGCAGCGGCATAAAGCTCCTTTTTTATTGGTCGGCTGGTTGTGGTTTCTCGGTACACTGGTTCCGGTTATCGGTCTGATTCAGGTTGGCGGCCAGGCTTTGGCGGATCGCTATACCTATTTCCCCGGTATTGGTCTTGGCCTGATTCTGGTTTGGGGCCTGGCTCGATGGTGCCCGCCGACGCACTCCGCAAAAGTGTGGGTGGCGGCTCTTTTAATGATTATGCTGCTGATTCCCTTAAGCTATCGGCAGACTGGTTACTGGCGCAATAGTTTTACACTTTTCTCTCGGGCTGTGGCTGTCGATCCGCTTAATTACAATGCCTATTCTGATTTAGGCGTGGCCTTGCAGGCCGAGGGCCGCTGGCCTGAGGCGTTCAAGGCTTTTACCCGGGCGGTTGCGATTAAGCCGGACTATCTGAAGGGGTTGTTGAACCTGGGCATCGCCCTGAAAAAAAAGCAGCATTATGATGAAGCCGATAAAATTTTTGCCCAAGCCCTTAAAGTTGATCCCGCATCGCTTAGAACCTATATTGTGTGGGCTGACAGCAAGGCCGCTCAAGGAGCTTTGCCGGAGGGTTTGGAGATTTTGCAAAAAGCTCTGGTCTTGGCTCCTGAAGATCCGGCACTTAACTATAACCTTGGCGTTTTACTACTCAAAAGTAATCAAGTTACAGCTGCCCTCAAGCCTTTAAGGTTTACCTTGCGCTTACAGCCCGACAATCTCAAAGCCCGGGTTAATCTCGGCGTAGCCGAAGCCCGTCTGGGCCGCTATGACGAGGCCATGAAAGAGTTTCGCCGGGTTCTCCAAAGCGACCCTGACCATAGTCAAGCCCGGTATAACTTACAGCAGCTGGAGCGCTTGTCACAATAGTAAAGTATTATCTTTATTGTAACTTCCAGGTAATTTATGTATAAAGATCAAAAAGTAGTCGTCGTCATGCCCGCCTATAATGCCGGGGCAACATTAGTGAAAACTTACAATGATGTTATGGCCCATGGTCTTGTCGACCATGTTATCATTGTTGATGATTGCAGTCATGATAATACGGTTGAAATTGCGGCCGGATTGCCGCACTCCGAATTGATTGTCCATCAAAGTAATCTCGGTTATGGGGCTAATCAGAAAACCTGTTATCGACGGGCGCTTAAGGCCGGTGGTGATATTATTATCATGGTTCACCCCGACTATCAATACACCCCGGATTTGATTCCGGCGCTGGCGGCGATGATTGGCAGCGGTCATTACCATTGTGTTCTGGCCTCTCGGATTTTGGGGGGGCGGGCTTTGGCCGGGGGGATGCCCTGGTGGAAATATTTCGCCAACCGTTTTTTGACTCTGGCGGAAAATCTTATGTTGGGAACCAAACTTTCCGAGTTTCATACCGGTTACCGGGCTTTTTCGCGATCCTTATTGGAACGTTTGCCTCTGCATCGTAATTCAGACGATTTTGTTTTTGATAATCAGATTTTGGCACAAATACATGGTTTTGGTAATATCATAGCTGAAATTAGCTGCCCGACAAAATATTTTCCCGAGGCCTCATCAATAAATTTTTGGCGTAGTCTTAAATACGGTTTGGGTTGTTTGCTTACCGGAGTCAGGTTTCGCCTGCATCGTTGGGGACTTTTGCGATCGTGGTTGTTTACGGATGAAAAATGAGGAATAAAAATTTTTTTCTTTGTCTGTCCCTCCTTTTTCTCTTTCTGAGTATTGGCGTCGCCTGGTACGGAAACATGAGTGTCGGCAAACAGGCGGCCATGATTACCATGCGTTCCCGTTTTGAGGGTGCTGAAAAGGTTTTGAAGGCTGGTCGACGAAAAGAGGCGGCGGCCGCCTATCGGGTGGTAAGCGTTGATTATAAAAAAGAGATAGTCAAGCCCGGTTACTATATTGGACTGGGGGGCGATTTTTTGACCGCCGGTAATTGTTTTTGGCAGCAGGGACAATTTCGATCAGCTTTGGGGGCTTATCGGCAGGGGCTTAAACAAGATCCTAACTCGATAACCTTACTTACAAGCGCCGGTTTTTGCGCTTTACGCCTGGGCGATACCGCGTTGGCGGCCGGGTTTTTACAACAGAGTAAAAAATTCTATCCGGGCAACCGGAAAGTCAATAAAGCTTTGCGAAAATTGAAAGCTCGGCGTCAAACAAAGGATCTGAAATAGTGGCCGGATACGTAAAAAAACGGAAGCGTCAGGCAGCCGCAAAACCTTCCCGGTTAGCTTCGGTCAGTTTTTTTCAAAAACTTCCGGAAATTCTGGTCTGGGCTTTTTTCGCATTTTCCCCACTGATCTTTTTCAGTGGTCTGGCTCCCGATGGTCATCCTTTTTTTACCCTTTACGATCTACCTAAGTTCTATTTTATAATTAGTTTTACTTTTTTATTGGCTGGTTTTTACTTCTGGTCTGTAGCTGGAGATCCGCTTCAGGCTGCTGCTCTGGCAAAATTCCTGTCAACCAACTGGGGGATTAGACTGCTGGTTTTGTGGTGGTTGGCACTTTTTGTTTCAATTTTTCAAGCCTTGGTTCCGGCGGCCGCTTTTCTGAATCTGTTTCACTATTTCTCTTTGCTGGTGCTCTATCTGGTGCTGGCTCGGCTTTTTTCACAACCGTCCCGGCGCTGGGCGGCGGTTTACGGCCTGATTGGGGCGCTGATAATTTTCGTTCCGCTGGGAATATTTCAGTATCTTGGTTTTCAGGTGCCTCTATTAAAGCCTATTTTTGGGCCGGCGTCGACATTGGGGTATCGTAATCCGGCGGCCCATTTTCTTGCCCTGGTTCTCCCTTTTGCCTTTTTAGCGGTTTGGCGCCATTGGCGCCTGTGGCGGGCGCACGCTACCGCTACCCGGTTATTTTTCTTTTGCACCCTGCTGTTAGTGGCCTTGGCGGCCCTGGCTCTACTATTTATGAATTATTCCCGTACGGCAATTATGGCCTTGCTGATTGAGGCCTTGGCCCTGCCTCTGGTTTGGCTCCTGGCAAAAAAAGAGGGTGCAGCTGATCGTGGTGGCAAGCGTCGGCGTTTGGGATGGGCCTTGTTCGGCAGCCTGTTATTAGTGGTGCTGATCTCCTTGTTGATAATGGTTTTTCCCAACAGTCGTAAGCGAGTCGTAGGTAGTTATAATAAATTTAAACGAGGCGGCCCGGCGCGGATGCTTGAAGCTCGTTACTATCATTGGGGCAATACTCTGATGATGATCAAAGAGCAACCGCTTACGGGGGTTGGGCTCGGCAACTGGCGTTTCTCCTATCCCCTTTATGCTGCAAGTTTCAAGCGAGACCCCCTGCAAAACTACAAGATGCAGATTCGTAAAACTCATAATGACTATTTACAACTGGCGGCGGAATGTGGTATCCCGGCTTTGCTCCTCTTCTTACTGCTTTGGGGGCGACAGTTCTATCTTTTGCGTTATTCGTCGCGGGAGAGTGATGGCGAGGAAGATTGGCGTTTGCCGCTTGCCGCCTCACTTCTGGCCTTTTCGGTGATCATGTTTTTTTCATTTCCCATGCAGATGGCTTACAGTCGTATGTTCTGTTTCTTTCTGCTGGCTCTAGGGGAGGCGCGGGCATGGCCGGCATTATTGAAATAATGGTTGAGCGGGGTCTGCTCTCCGCAACCGAACTTAAGAAAATCAAGCCCAGTGGCCGGGAACGTGAGGCCCTGCATCGTTTGGCGATTAGAACCGGTCTTGTCTCCGAGGATGATTTTCTCGCCTTGGCTGCTGAGGAGCTCAAACTCGGTCAGATCAGTGAACTCCCGGCCGATTATGATATTGGCCCTTTCATCGATATCTCCCCGCTTTTTTTAGAGGAGCATCGCTGTTTTCCTCTGGGGGGAGCTGAAGCTCTGGTCGTAATCGTCAATGACCCTTACGACCATCTCGTTGGCGAGACCTTCCGGCAGCTTTTTCCCGGACGCCGGATTGAACTGCTCCTGGCTCGTGAGGAGAAAATTGCGGCTTGGATCCGGGAGCATTTTTTGGCGACCGCCGAGGCTGAAGATTCTGAGGCGGATGAGTTGGCAGGGGTTGTCGGGGTTGAGCTCGGCGACGATGCGGATCATTTGCGTGATCTTGCATCCGAAGCCCCGATCATCAAACTGGTTAACCAGTTTCTGACCAAAGCTGTGGAAGAGGGGGCCAGTGATATTCATATTGAGCCCCTGGCCGAAAACCTCCAGGTTCGCTTTAGGGTTGATGGGATTTTGCGCGAACATGCGACGCCGCCGAAAAATGTTCAGGCCTCAATTATCTCCCGGGTCAAGATTATGGCGCGGATGGATATCGCTGAACGCCGCCTGCCCCAGGACGGCCGGATCCGGATCAAGATTGCCGGTAAAGATATCGATTTGCGGGTCTCCTGTCTGCCGACGGTCTATGGCGAGAGTGTGGTTATGCGTATTCTTGATCGCACCAATATCTCTTTTAGCCTTGACAGTTTAGGTTTTCCCGAAGCCGAACGCCAGCGTTTTGAAGAGATGATTCGTCTGCCCTACGGCATTATTCTGGTTACCGGGCCCACCGGCAGCGGTAAGACCACGACTCTCTATGCGGCCCTGAACACGATTAACGCAATTGATAAAAAAATTATTACAATCGAAGATCCGGTTGAGTACGAGCTTGACGGGATTAATCAGGTGCAGGTCAACGCTAAAGCCGGTCTTGGTTTTTCCAACGGCTTACGTTCGATTGTGCGACAAGATCCTGATGTTATTCTGATTGGTGAAATTCGCGACCGGGAAACCGCTGATATCGCCATCCAGTCAGCTTTGACCGGACATCTGGTTTTTTCGACCCTGCACACTAACGATGCGGCCGGCGCCGTAACCAGAATGGTCGAGATCGGGGTCGAGGATTATCTGCTCTCATCCTCGCTGGTTGCAATTATGGCCCAGCGTCTGGTGCGGGTTCTCTGTCCCGCCTGTAAAGAAGCTTTTGTCCCTGAGGTCGCATTGATTGAGCGTTTACAGCTACCCTTTTCGATTAGCAAAGAGGCGCCGATTTATCGGCCCAAGGGTTGTAAAGAGTGCTCCTTCAGTGGTTTTCGCGGGCGCATCGGTATTTTTGAACTGCTCCCTGTAACTGACGCCGTACGCGGCCTTATTCTTGAGAGTCAAAGTTCTCTGGTTTTACGCGAACATGCGGTCAAAAACGGTATGGTTCTGTTGCGTGAAGATGGCTGGGCCAAAGTTCAGGCCGGGATTACTTCATTGGAAGAGGTAGTTCGCGTGAGCGGAGCTTAAAAGATGCAAGAGTTCAGCTATAAAGTAACCAATGCTTCGGGCGAGATCAGTTCCGGCCGGCTGTCGGCCCTTGATCAACGTCAAGCTGCGGCTTCGTTGCAACGACAAGGCTTGATTCCGTTGCAGATTGTGGCTTTGGATGGGGAGTTGGACAACTCTTTGCCTCTGGCAGGCAAGTCGGTTTCTTGGAAGCTCAAGCCGAAACGTAAATCTTTAAACGGGGCGACGGGGTTACAGCTCCCTGCATTTTCCGGCTGGGTTGACAAACTGCCCTGGCGGCGACCCGGAGTTAAGGAGCTCGCCGGTTTTGCCGAAGATCTTGGGCTTTTACTGAAAGCTGGCGTGCCTCTGAACCGGGCTTTAGTCATTCTGGTTGAGTTGATTGAGAAGCCACTTTTCAGCCGGGTTATGGAGAATTTACGCGAACAGGTCAAAGAGGGCAGCACTTTCTGGGGCGCCTTGCGCATGCATCCCGACATCTTTCCGCCGGTTTTTGTCGGCATGGTGCGGGCCGGTGAGAGCGGCGGGATTCTCGATGCGGCCTTGAATCGTTTGGCCCTCTATCTCAATGGTATCAGAGAACTCAAGGAATTTCTCGTCGGGGCGATGATCTATCCGTTGATCTTGACTTTGGTGACCGGGGCTTCTATTGTTCTGTTGTTAGCTTTTGTTTTGCCCAAATTTGCCGCGATCTTCTCTGATATGGGTGTGGCCCTGCCGACGGCCACCAGAGTAATGTTGGCTTGCGGTAATTTTATGCAGGCTTGGTGGTGGGCTCTGGGGTTGGGGCTGGGCGGTATAATCTTCGCCTTTCGTCGTTTTTATAGCCACCCTCAAGGCCGCTTGCTGGTTGATCGTTGGGTTTTGCGGCTGCCTGGTTTTGGTACCATCCTGATTAAAATAGATCTGGCCCGTTTTTTTCGAACCCTGGGCTCGATGTTGTCCAGCGGGGTGCCGATTCTTGAGTCGTTGCAAGTGGTCAGCGGCGTCATTAATAATCAGATTATTAAACAGAAAGTCGCTCATCTCCAGGAGGAGCTCCGCCAGGGGGCGGTAATCTCGAAAGTCCTGGCCGCAGATCCGCTTTTTCCCTCGTTGGCCGTACATATGATCGGCGTTGGTGAGGAGACCGGACATCTAGATGAAATGCTTGAAAAATTGGCTGATATGTATGATCGAGAATTGAAGGTGACGATCAAAGCCCTGACCTCGCTTTTCGAGCCCCTGGTTATTTTGTTCATGGGTTTGGTAATCGGAGCGATAGTGGTCTCAATGCTGATGGCGATATTCAGCGTTAATGAGCTGGGCGGGTAAGGAAATTATAAAATATTAACTTGTAATTAACCTGTAATTTGTTGTTTAATAGAAACGCTTGTACTTAGAACAACCACAGACAAAGATGTTTAAGGAGAAAAAAATATGCCGGAGTCTACCGCTAAAAACCGGAGAGATTTGAAGCGTCGGGGTTTTACCCTGATTGAGTTGTTGATTGTCATGGTTATTATCGGCTTGCTCGCTTCTCTGGTGGCTCCGACTATGTTCAAAAAAGTTGGTGGGGCTAAACGTAAAACCGCCAAAGCCCAGATTGCACTGCTGGGTACGGCCCTTGATTCCTATCGACTTGATAACGATATGTATCCCACTACAGAGCAAGGTATGGATGCGTTGCGGGTAAAACCGGAAGGCGCAAATAATTGGGATGGGCCCTATATGCCTAAAGATATTCCCAAAGATCCCTGGGGTAACCAGTACGCCTACAAGTGCCCGGGCGACCACGGTGATTACGACCTTACCTCCTACGGTGTCGGCGGTCAGTCCGGTGGTGATGATGATAAGGCCGACATTAACAGCTGGGAAAACTGATTTAATTTTTTTATCATAGTTTTTGTTCGCGCTATCTCGGCTGGGGTCATTTCTGGACATTTGGCGGCCGTAAGGTTCGCGTAAAACTAAAGTTTTAATCCGTCAATTGTCAAGATGTGACCCCGTTTATGAGAGCGAAGCAAAGTACACTTTAACTTTTGTCTCTTAGCTGGGTTGCGGGCAAAGTCCGTATGAGCTTTCTCTATGAAAAAGAGATTTTCTTCATCCCCTACTGCAGCGTTTACGCTGGTTGAACTGATTGTCGTGATAGCGATTATGGGTATGGGGTTGAGTATCTTTCTCGGGATTAATTATCGCCAGCGTGACTCTTTCCGCTGGCGAGCTAATTTGCGCGAACTCCATGTTTTCCTTAAGGTGGCCCGGAGTTATGCAGTTTTGGAGCGGCAGCGTAATGATTGCCGCTACAATCCAAAGCAGCATGTTTTCAGTGAAGGTCTGCGCGGTCGGCGGGTGGAACTGGCCTCCGGTGTGAAATTTGTTTTATCGGATGAGCAGCAGGCTTTGGTCGAGATTGAAAAAAGTAAGAGTGAGGTTGCAGACGTTGAGGCCGGAGAAATTGAGGCTGAGATCGTCATGGTAACTTTTTATGCTGATGGCGGCGCTTCCGGCGGCCCTCTTGAGATTAGCAGTGATCGTCGAGGGGCTTTTTTGGAAGTTGATCCTTTGACCGGTGCGGTTAAGGTGGAAGAGCGGGACGTGGATGATATCGAAGAGTGATGAGCGCGGTTTTACTCTCTTGGAGATGATGGTTGCAGTGATGATTGTTGGTCTCACCGTAACCACCTTTTTCCAGCTCTTTGGGGCCAGCCTGCGGCTTGAACATAGGGCCCGGGGTTTTGATGAAATAATTGTTCTTGGACGTCAGACCTTTGCTTTTTTACAGGCTCGGGATATCCGCAAGGATGAATTTCCCTGGTCCGGTGAAATTGAAAATTTTTCCTGGAGTCTGCGCCTGGAGCCGGTCGATGTTAAGCCCGATGATGACTTCGTCGCTGATGGTGAAAGCGTAACTTTGCGTTGGACTAGTGAGCTCTATCGTCTGGTTTTTGCCATGCAGGATATGCGGCGTCCCGGTCGTCATCTGCGCTTGGTTAGCTATAGTCAGGTAAAGCCCGGATATTTTACGGATGAGTTTAAAGAAGAACATTTCTAACGGTGGCTTTACTTTGATCGAGATGGTTATTGCGATGACCATTCTGGCTCTGGTGGTGACCGTGCTCTATCTGGCTTTTTCGACGGCTGGCCGCATCTGGAGCCGGCAACAGATCAAGGGCGGGCGGGGTGAGCATGAAGCGGCTTTAGCCCGCCTTTTGAGTGACGACCTGCAAAATTTGGTACCCTATAGTTTTAGTTGGGAGAGAGGTCAGGGCTTTTTCTTTGCTTTGGGCCCCAAGGCTCTGTTTTATGCTACAACCAGTGGTTATGGGGCGCGTCAGCGTTCGGCCGAAGGGCTCTATTTTGCCTGTTGTTACCTGCAGGAGAGTCAAGAAGAAGAGGGTTTTGCTCTCTATTTGGCCAAAGAGATGGGGCCGAAAAACTTTCTTGTTGAAGCTTTATCGGATTTTACCAAGGCCCCGGAAAAAAATATGGTCGTTAATGAAGCTTTACGCGAGGCTTCGCTGCTTATTCTTGATGGTTTGACCGAGGCCTCATTTGCCGTCGTCGGCGATCCGGAAAAATTGAATCTGCCGGAAGGCGATATTGATGAGAGCGCCCTTATCGAGCGCGGTGTGACCCGTAACTGGAGCCGTAAAACTCTACCCGAAAATATCCTTTTTCGCTATGGGGATTCAGTCGGGGGAAAACGCAATCTGCTCCTGGCTCTGGAACCACCACCGGAGTTGCCGAAGAAAGCCGATGAAAAGAAACAATAAAGGTTTTGCTCTGATTGCGGTTTTATGGATATCACTGCTTCTCGGTATCCTCGCATTAAACTACGCGACGACGGCCCGGCTTAATGCCGAGGCGGCTCGTAATCGCCGCCTTGGGGCGGAGCATGACTATCTTCTGCGTTCAGCCGTGACCAAAGGCTATCATGAGTATCTGAAATATCGGGCCAACCGCGCTCTCCTGGCTAAAAAAGAGGAGATAGAAGAGCTTAGTGAGCAGCCTTTAGTTCTTTGGTATCCCCGCTATGAACCCTGGGAGTGTGAGATTGAAGGGGTCAAGGTCGGTATTAAAATTGCTGGCGAGGCCGGTAAATTCAAGCTTAACGGGCTTAAGGTTGAACGCTGGCGCAAGATTGTTGAGGTTTGCGGAGTGGTCGATGAAGAGGCTCGTGATGGAATTGTTGATTCAGTTTTAGATTGGGTTGATGGCGACAGTCTGCATCGGCTTAATGGGGCTGAGAGTGACTATTATGAAGAGCAGGGGTTGGAATATGGTTGCAAGAACCGGGAGATTGATGTAGTTAACGAGCTTTTGTTAATCAAAGGGGTAACCTTTTCAATCTATGCCGGAGGTGAAGGTCATCCCGGCTTGGTCGATCTGCTCTCACCTTACGGGCGCGACGACCGGCTTGATATCAATAGCTGCGCACCTGCGGCTCTGGCTCTGGTTGAAGATTTGCCCGAGGATGTGATAGCAGATATTATTGTCTTTCGGGCCGCGACTCCGATTACAAAGCTGTCTGAATTAAATGAATTGGTACCGCCCGAATATTTCAGTTTGCTCAATCAATTTTTTACGGTCGCCGATTCCGAATATGTCACTATCAGCGCCTCCGAAGCAAGCCGCACCGGCGAGCCCGGCAACTGGTACCGACAAGTATTCGCCGTAAATGATAAAAAATAGAGTAACGACTAATAGAGTAACTACTTAAATGTCGTTTCAAATTATCTCGGTGTGGGGACAGACCTCCAGGCAGGGCGTCAGCCCGTAGCCGGGTTGAGCTCTGTCCCCGGTAATGGAGAGCGAAGCGGTGTTTGTTGCCACTCGCTGTAACTCTGAACTCTGAACTCTGAACTTTGAACTCTGAACTTTGAACTGAACAAATGAATTTACCCTGGCTTCCTGAAACTAAAGTTTTACTGATTGAGGAGGGGCGTTTGCTCTTTCTCCGGCTGCGGCGCAGTTTTGGCGGCCGGGCTCGGGTGGTGGAGCGTAAAGAGTACTCTCTGGCTCGACCCGATGATCTGGGAGTTGCGGTTGCCGTTCTGAAAAATGATTGCCAGCCGGGCCTTGATGATCTTTTGTTGCTCGGGTTGCCGCTGGAAGTTTTTACAATTGTCCATTTTACGCTGCCTCTGGCAGCGGCTGAAAGTCTTGATGATGCAGTTGCTTATGAGTTGATGCGCCATGTTCCGCATGATCTTGAAGGGCTCCATTGGAGCTATCGTTGTCATGAAGAGGAGGGCCGTCTGGCCGTCAGCGTTACTCTGGCGGCGCGTTCTCGGGTGCAAGGTTATCTGTCCGCATTTACGGCTGCGGGCTTCAATCTTTCAGCCGTTTTTCCGGCCCTTTTTCTACTCGCTTGGATGATTCATGAGCCTGGTCTCTATTTAGGTGGCGGTGCGGGTCAGTGCGAGATGGTGCTTTTTGATGGCCAGTCTGTAAATTTTCAAGCCTGGGAAAGTGTAGATGCAGAGGGTGTCGGTGGTGCTTTTTTAGAGCAAAATCTCCCGTTAGCCGAGAATCGGGGTCAGGTTTTTGAAAAAGTTTTTTTATGGTCAACGGCCAAGGTTATGGCTGCGTGGCTGGCTCAGTTGCGCCCGATGTTGAGCTCTGCGGAAATTAACGAACTGCCTGAGAATTTGCACCTCGACTGGGCCGGGTTTCCCTATAGTATTGATCTGATCTCTCCCCAGGTGCTGCGTCGTCGGCAACTCTGGTTGAAACTTGAGATTGCCGCCGTAATCTTCCTTTTGGCAGCTCTTCTTGGGCAACCTCTGGCGGTACTGGCGGGCAAGCGGCGTCACCTGCAAAAACTTGAGCAAGAGTTGATCGTTGTTCGTCAAGAGGCGGACAAACTGAGCGGTATCCGGAAACATAATAAGGCGACCATCACTCATCTGGAGACACTGGCCCGGCTGGTTCGAGAGCAGGCGGTAACAATTGATCTCTTAAAAGAGCTTACTGAAGTAATTCCGCAAGATACCTGGCTGCGTTCCTTGGCGGTTCGGGCTCGAAAAATCCATCTTCAGGGAACCTCGGCTTCGGCTACCGGGGTGGTCAAGGCTTTAGAAGATTCCCCCCTTTTCAATGAGGTTCACTTCGACTCTCCGGTGGTAAAAAAAGGGAGTAGTGAAACCTTCAAAATTGTCGTTGATTTGGAATAGGATACCATTTTACAACCACTTAATTACTATTTGTGTCTATTTGTTTCATTTGTGGCCAAAAAAGAGAGCTACATGGAAACGATTAAATTTTAAAACGATCGCTTTATCTGTATAATTGTTATGAAAAACCTTGAATCCATTTTAGATCT
>JAGGWR010000216.1 GCA_021163445.1 Candidatus Tharpella aukensis | reverse complement strand
CCCCCAGCGAACGCGTGAGTTCGCTGGTTTTTAAAAAATTACATTTTTTCATTTTTTTTGAAATTTATATTTTTCTTTACATTTCCCCCTGATTCATCATTTCCAGCCAGATTTTTGCGGTCAGGCGGGCATCGTCGAGGGCGCGATGGAGGCGAAGGTTTTTGGTTGCGGCTGGGCCGAGAAGATGATGAGCTAGATTTTCAAGTTTGTGGCTGCGGAGCTGGGGGTAATTGCGGCGGCTAAGTTTCAAGGTGCAGTGGTGGGGGTTTTCGAGGGTGAGGCCGAGGCGGGAGAATTCGTGGTTGAGAAAACGGAGGTCGAATGCGGCGTTGTGGGCGATCAGGGGATTTTGGGCGATGAAGCTGTAAAATTCGGGGAAAATCCGGGTAGCGGGCGGTTGGTCGGCGAGCATTTTGTTGCTGATGCCGTGGACTCGGCTAGCCTGCCAGGGGATAGGTTTGTCGATCTTGATCAGGCTTTGGAATTCGTCGGCCAGGCGGCCATTTTCAATTGCGACGGCACCAATTTCGATAACCAGGTCACCTCTTTTTGGTGAGAGGCCGGTGGTTTCAAGATCAAAGACAATAAGACGTTGTGGATGCTCCATAAATTATAGGTAGCATTTACAATGCAGAGTTGTCAATAGTAAATTAACGGACATCATGTATGGACTTAGGGTGACAATTAAAAAGGTTTTAGCCAGTTTTCAACTTTCAGCTCTGGAACTCTGTTAAACTCTCGCTCGTTGGCAGTGACTACAATCAAATTTAAAGTTAAGGCGTGAGCGGCAATAAGTAGATCATTACCGCCGATAGTGGTACCGGCTTTTTCCAAGATCGTCCTGATTTCGGCATATTTATATTCAACCCCTAAGTCAAGAGGCAACACCGTAATTGTTTCAAGAAGTTGATTAACTTTAACGGTCAGGGTTGGAGAGTTCTTTTTAAACGCACCATAGCGCAATTCACAAGCAACGATAATGCTTGAGCAACACATTTCATCGCTATCCAGACTCGCAATCTTCCGGGCTACGGTGCCGGCGGGATGCTTGATCAGATCTGACAGGATATTGGTATCTAAAAGGTAGAAATGAGGATTCATGTTAAAAAATCTCCTCCGCTTCTACCGGTGGATCAATTATTTCCGGAAAATCTTCTGCCAGCGGCTCCCAACTTGCCAACAATTCAAGCAACGTAGCCTTCTTTACAGGTTCAATAATAAGCCGATTGCCATCTTTGTAAATTATAGCTTCTTTGCCCTCCAACTCATATTCACGCGGGATCCGCAAGGCTTGGTTGCGTCCGTTTCTAAAGAGCCTGACATGGCGCTCGGTCTGCATTATCATAACCTCCGGAAAAGATTGGCATATACCAAAGCATAGGCCAATCTTTTCTATTTGTCAACTTTTTTGTTGTCAGCTTTCGTGCAAGTAAAATTCTTAGGGGGCTGTTCGAGGTGAAAATTGTGGCCGTCTACGGCGGGGCCGGCATCATTACTCAGAGCCGGCAATTGCAACGGGGGGAGGGTCTCGATCTCCTTTTGTGCGGATTCCCGCACGAAAAAAACAACCTATTCTGGAAAACGGCTCAATTGCTAATCCAGGTTGCCACGGCAACAGTAAAACACCTTTAAATTCAAGCATGTTGTCTCTTGTTCCAAAAATATCCTTGTTTGGCATGTGCCTTGCTCTTCAGGCTGTGGACAATATATTAAATAGAACGTTTTTTCAACAGGAGGTAGCAAATGAAGAAATTACACAGAAGAAATTTTATTAAACGCGCTGCTGTTTTATCAGGTGCAGCTATTTGTGGTGTCGCAACTGCAAAGAATGCAAAAGCCGCTGAAACCCTGCCAGAAAATTTTGTGCCTCCAGCAATGCCTTGGGGCTATCAGGAACTGGACCCTGAATACGTCAGAAAACTTGGTCATTTAGGTTACTATCTTGAGGAATGTGGTGGCGGTTCATTTTGGGCTATCATGACAGCATTAAAAGAGAAAATTGGCTACCCCTATAATCTCACCCCTTTGCCAACTAAAGAAGAGTTTATTGATCATCTTTCAGGTAAAAGCAAAGGGAAGCACTTCCAAGGTATTATGCAATATGGTGTCGGAGGGGTTGTAAACTATGGCTCTTTATGCGGATCAGTCAACGGAGCAGCCTCCGCAATTACTTTTGCAGTCCCCTTTGACGCTGTTAAATCAATTGTTAGCAGGCTTATGAGGTACTATGAAACTGAAACTTTTCCAAATGTAAAGTCAAATGAGTATGCGGTTAATAAAGAATTTTATCCACCTAAGTATAAAAGTGGAAAAGCACTACCCCGATCATCGAGCAATTCTGTTTTGTGCCATGTCAGTGTTGGAAAATGGTGTGAAAAATCTGGGTATGCAAGTGGCTCTAAAGAGAGATCCGAAAGGTGTGCCAGAGTCACAGGAGATATGGCGGCAATGGCAGTCACCCTATTAAACGCACATATGAAAGGGAATCTTGAGACCGTCTTCCCGATGAAATTATCACAGGACACCGTTAGCTGTAGAGTTTGTCATTTTAAAGGGAAAAAATTCGAGGCAGGTCAAATTACCAGAGGTTTTATGGAGTGTAGTAGTTGTCACAACGACATGACACCTCATCTGGCTGAGAATAAAATGAAGACCGCTTATGGGATGAATGTTGGCACTTGGGCTGGTGCTGCTGCCATCGGTACGGTTGCTGGTATCGGTACGCATGCGATTGCTGGGCGTCTCAGCAAGGAGGAGCCACATGATGAAGAGTGAAACAATAACTGTCAAACGACACAGCTTGCTGTATCGAATTCTGCACTGGCTTATTGTGCTGGAAGTGTTGCTGCTGTTGCTGTCAGGTTTTGCTGTCAGTGAATACATTCCTCTGGCCTTGATCAGTCGGGGGGCAGCAAGAAGTCTGCATATCCTGGCCGGGCTGATCTGGACAGGGACGATTACTTTCTTTCTTTATTACTTTATGATGAGTGGTGAATATAAATGGTTTGGCGTTTCAAAAATAGCACCAGCGATTGATTTCCTCGTCCATGAAGTCAAAAGTGTTATTAAAGGAGAAAAAATAAAAAGCCCAGTTGGGTACAATAGTGACAAGAAAAAGTATATCGAGAAAATTTTACCGACTGAGGTTCTGGCCTGGTGGGGATGGTTCGGATTGTGGACCATAATGGTATTAACCGGGCTGGCACTACTTTTCCCGGAAAACTTCGGCTTTATAAACAGATTATGCTATGCAATTCTTCCGGCTTTCAGCAAAGCGGCGGCGGCTACAAGGTTCATCCACCTGGTTGTCTCTCTGGGATTCTTGATCTACATGATGATTCATGCTTACGCATCCTGGACCTTTGGAATGGTTGGTTCGATAATATATGGAAATAACGAAGAGCCTGTTGTCAACCTGGAAAAATAGTTATTTTTGGGTTCCTAAAAAATGTATCTACCTGCCCCCCCTTTTTGACAGGAAAAAAGGGGGGGGATTTTTCATGGAGAGCAAGATAGTTAAAGATGGTGACTACAAGAAAATAGTCTGCTATACTCACTCCAATCAGGTGTAATTCATGAGGCGGTAAGGGTATCAATGGCCACTAAACGCAACATAGCTTTTCTTGGCGGTGTGACAATTTTTTTTGTGGCGCTGACTGCAGTCGTTGCCATTCTGGGGATCTATAGCTTGAATGACGCCTTTGTTTCTCTCCATGAGCATGAAATTACTACTAAAATTGAAACTATTAAGATTGCACGGGATGTAAACTACGTCTCTCGCCTTACCCGTAACATCATGCTGGGATCTGATTATGACAGTGATATGCGGGAGCTTAAAAAGACTGCTGACGCTATTGCCCACTCCTTTGACACGCTATTCAGATCCACTTATAACACCAAGGAACAAAAAATGGTGGAACATGCCAAGATTGACACGGTGGCCTTTGTTAATAGCTGCCTGCAGCGGATGGAAGATCTAGGTAATATTGCGGATTGCGAACGCTGCTGTGCATACAAAGGCTATAGAAAAGATGCGACCCCACTAGCTATGAAGTCACGGGCAAGCTTCAGAGCCATCATCCAGAACGCAGACCGGATTTTTGAAATGGGTAATAAACATTTTGAAAAAACCATTCACCGTACCCTTACACTCATAGCTATTGCCGGCATCCTGATTGCCGCTTTTTATCAACTTTTCACCAGGCATTACAAGGAAAGGCGCATGGCCGAAGAGGCACGGCGCAAAGCCCATCAGGAGCTTGAGCAAAAAATTGCAGAGCGTACCGCATACCTGGTGGCAACCAACGACACCCTGCTGGAAAAAATCGAGACGTTAAAGACCACAGAGACCATCCTGCGCGAATCACGTGACGACGCTGTTCAGGCTGGCAAACTGACGGTACTCGGTCAGATGTCAGCAGGAATCAGCCATGAAATCAATCAACCTCTTACCGCCATTCATAACTTTACCGATAATGCGATAAACCTTCTTGAACGTAGGCGTGTGCCGGAAGCACTCGAAAATCTTGAAATCATCAGTCGGATGACAGATCGAATCGGATCTATTGTTTCTGAAATAAAGTCATTTTCCCGTAAATCACCTGCAAAAAAACAAGCAATCAGTATAGTTAATGCTATTAATCACGCCAGTCTGCTGGTGGAGCCGCAACGGCGCCAACTTGATGCGATACTTGAAGTGCAGCCATTTCCGGAGTCACTGCAGATCTGGGCTGAGACGGTTCGTTTTGAGCAGGTTCTGGTCAACCTGTTCCGCAATAGCCTGGATGCGCTTTCTGAACAGCCGGAAAAGCGGATAACCGTGACCATCACGCGACATGAGCCGGAAATTCATATCGTGATTAGAGATACGGGGCCAGGTATTCCCGCAGAAGTTTTTCCGCGTCTATTTGAATCATTTTTTACTACAAAACCACGCGGTCAGGGGTTGGGACTTGGATTGGCCATATCACATATGATTATCGTTGAACTTGGTGGTAAGCTTACTGCCAGGAATCATGATACAGGCGGTGCTGAGTTTACTATTGCGCTGAAGGAAGCCATTGATGGACAGTTGTAACCGTCGGAAAAATAATCTTCAGATCTATTTGGTAGAAGATGATGAGGATGTTCGCCATGGCTGTGAACAGAGTATTCAACTGGCAAATCTGTCTGTCCGCTCGTTTACAACTGCTGAGACTGCCTTGGCTGCCATGGAAGATTTTTCCCCTGCAGTTGTCGTCAGTGATGTTAGGCTCCCCGGTATTTCCGGGCTGGATCTACTGGATGAAATGCAAAAATATGATCGTGATATCCCGCTCATCCTGATAACCGGACATGGTGATGTTTCGATGGCGGTTCAGGCCATGCGGGACAATGCCTACGATTTTATTGAAAAGCCGTTTCGTTCGAAGCATCTGCTCGACGTGATCCGGAGGGCACTGGAAAAACGGCATTTAATCCTTGAAGTCCGCCGACTGCAGGAACAACTGGAGAAGAAAGGAGAAATGCCGTTGATCGGTTACTCCGACGAAATGCAGAAGGTACGTCGCTCTATTGCGGCCCTTGCTCCTACAGATGTTGACCTGCTGATTGTCGGCGAGACGGGTAGCGGTAAAGAGGTGGTGGCCAATGCAATCCATAACTTGAGCGGTCGCACGGGGCCATTTGTGGCGATAAATTGTGGCGCCCTGCCGGAGACGATTTTTGAAAGCGAGATCTTCGGCCATGAGGCCGGGGCTTTTACCGGGGCAACCAGGAAGCGTATTGGCAAAATTGAATACGCAGAAGGTGGGACCCTTTTTCTGGATGAAATTGAATCAATGCCGCTACTGTTACAGGTTAAATTTTTACGTGTACTGCAAGATCGTTGCGTAGTACGACTGGGCAGCAACAGTTCCATACCGGTTGATTGTCGAATTGTGGCGGCAAGCAAAGTAGACCTGCAACGTCTGTCTGAACAGGGAGGTTTCCGTGCTGACCTGTATTATCGCCTGAATGTCGTCAGTATAGAGGTGCCGCCACTCAGGCAGCGTCCCGGAGATATTCCACTGTTAATGGCGCACTTTATATCCCGGGCTGCTAGCCGTTTTAACCGGGAAACAGTCATCTGGAATGAACTGGATATGCTCAAATGGCAGCAATATGATTGGCCGGGCAATGTTCGTGAACTTAAAACTGTGGCGGTGCGTCTTTGTCTCGGCGTCGATGATTGTATCGGATCATCCAAAATTGTTACAACCTCTCTGGCATCAAGGATAGAGGCATACGAACGAGGCCTGATTCGGAATGCATTAAAGGACACGAAAGGAAAGGTATCTGATGCGGCAGAGCTGCTTCAGATACCGAAGAAGACACTCTATGACAAGCTGAATATGCATGGTTTGGAGCCGAAGAACTATCGATGACTATGATTCCGAGCGGGGTTCAACCTGCAATTTGACGTTATGGATGGATTTGTGAAAAGTCCTTGCTCTCTCTGTTTTATCACTACTCTATTTCCTTAATTTATGGTATTGGACTCCGCTGACACAATTTTAATCTGAATTTGGAGTAATACCCTCATGAAATCATTTGCCGAACTCGGTCTGAATGCTGAGCTTCTTAAAGCTGTCGACCAGCTGGGTTTTAGCGAACCGACACCGGTTCAGGAAGAGGTAATTCCGCGCCTAATTAAACTTGAAGACGATATGGTCGGCCTCTCGCAGACCGGAACCGGCAAGACCGCAGCCTTCGGCCTACCGCTGATTCAAATGCTCGACAAAAAACAGACAAAAACTCAAGTTTTGATCCTCTCCCCAACCCGCGAGCTCTGTGTTCAGGTGACCAAGGATCTGCAAACCTATGCTCGTTATCAGCCCGAAGTTAAGATTGTGGCCGTCTACGGCGGGGCCAGCATCATCACTCAAAGCCGGCAACTGCAACGAGGGGCTCACATTATTGTGGCGACGCCGGGGCGACTTTTGGCCTTTATCAATTCAGGTGAGGTCAACATTAAGACTATTCGTGCCGTCGTCCTGGATGAAGCCGATGAGATGTTGCAGATGGGTTTTCAGGATGACCTCAACGCTATCCTGGCGGCGACCCCGGAGACAAAAAAGACGATTCTCTTCTCGGCGACGATGCCGCGCGAAGTTGTCAACATTGCCAAGAAGTACATGAAAGACCCGCTTGAGATAACCATCGGCCAACGCAATCAGGGAATCGAAAATGTCCGCCATATCTACTATCTGGTGGCGGCGAAAAATCGCTATCAGACCTTAAAACGGATTGCCGACAGTAATCCTGATATCTATGCCATTATTTTCTGCCGTACCCGTGTAGAGACCCGGGAGGTGGCGGAAAAATTGATCGGCGATGGTTACAGTGCCGATGCCCTGCATGGTGAGCTCTCGCAGGGACAGCGTGATTTTGTCATGAGTAAGTTTCGCCGGCGCAAATTGCAACTTTTGGTGGCGACTGATGTCGCAGCCCGCGGTCTTGATGTTAAAGACTTAAGCCATGTCATCAACTACAATCTTCCCGATGATATCGCCAGCTATACACATCGCAGCGGGCGTACCGGCCGGGCCGGTAAAGAGGGGATTTCGGTCGCTATTGTCCATCTGCGGGAGAAGTACAAGATCAAACAGATCGAAAGACAACTCAAGCGAAAATTTGAGCTGGGCCGGATCCCGACCGGTCAGGAGATTTGTCAACAACAGATGCTGCGCTATCTTGAGGATCTCAAAAACCGCAAGATCGATGCCACCTATATTGAACCGTTTTTTCCGGCCATCCTGGAGAGTCTGGAACCTTTGGAACGAGAAGAGCTTATTAAACGTTTTGTTCTGGCCAATTTCGCCCAGCTCTTAGACTATTATAAAAATGCTCCTGATCTCAATGAGAAAGAGCGGGAAGGCAAAAGCCGTTACGAACGTAACAACGAGCGAAAATCCGGCGACAGCCGCTACGGGGCCGGAGCCAAAGGCCGCGACCGTAAAGACCGGGATCACAAAGACCGGGATTTCAAAGATAAAGATCGCGGCGTACAATTTACCCGTTTTCATATTAATGTCGGCCGCAAGGACGGGGTTAATCCCAGCCGCTTGATTGGTGAGATTAACGATGCTGCGGGCAAGGGCGTCAGGATTCAGGTCGGGCGCATCGAAGTCAAGGGAGATTCCTGCCTGCTTGAGGCGGAGAGTCGTTTTGAAAAAGATATCATCAACACCTTTTCCAATCTCCAGATCAACGGCCGCAAAGTCGCGGCCCGGGTCAGTAGTGAATCAGAAAAAATGACACCCCGGTCAAGAGCCAAATCGCCCCACCCTATTCGGAAAAAATATGCCGCAAAAAAGCGTAAATAAGTGTAACTATTCGGGTGAACACTATAAAGTTGTAGCAAATAACGGCGAACATCGCTTCGCTTCCCATAAACGGGGTCAGAACTGAAGGTCTGACCCCACTTTTTGACAGTTTGAAAGTAAAGCCAAATATTTACTGAGACAGTTTGACAAGTTATTGTTATAATTTCAGAGGATCTAATGACAGAAAAGAAAATCCCCTTCTCTCTTGAGCAGGTTAAAGATATCGCAAAAAGCTATCCCAGCCCTTTTTATATCTATGATGAGGCGGCAATAACGAAGAATATTTGTGCTTTGCAAGAGGCGTTTGCCTGGGCAGACTTTAAGGAGTATTTTGCCGTCAAAGCGACGCCGAACCCTTTTCTCATGAAACTGCTGAGAAGAGTCGGGGTCGGGGCGGACTGTTCTTCCCTACCCGAGCTGATGCTGGCCGAAAAAGTCGGGATCGTGGGTGAAAATATTATGTTCACCTCCAACGATACCCCAGCTTCCGAGTATCGCAAGGCGACCGAACTCGGGGCAGTTATCAACTTCGATGATATCAGCCACCTGAAATTCTATGAAGAACATGTCGGAGAGTTGCCGGAGCTTGTCTGTTTTCGCTATAATCCGGGCCGGGCCAAGGAGGGCAACCTGATTATCGGTCGGCCCGAAGAGGCGAAATACGGCTTTACCAGAGACCAGCTCTTTGCCGGATATCGTTACTGCAAGGAGAGAGGCGTCAAACGTTTCGGCATCCACACGATGGTCGCCTCAAACGAACTTGATTACACCTACTTTATCGAAACGGCTGAAATTCTTTTTACGTTGGTGCAAGAAATTTCTCAAGAACTTGAGCTCAACTTTGAGTTCGTCAATCTTGGCGGCGGTATCGGCATCCCCTATCGACCCGAAAATAAGGCGGTCGATCTGGTTAAAGTCGGAAGCGGCATCCGGGCAAAATATGAAGAGCTTATTTTAGGGGCGGGGTTGCCGAACTTAAAGATCTATATGGAGTGCGGACGCATGGTAACCGGCCCTTTCGGCTATCTGGTGACCCAGGCCCTGCATATCAAGAAAACCTATAAAACCTATCTCGGCGTTGATGCGACCATGGCCGATCTTATGCGGCCCGCCCTCTACGGTGCCTATCACCATATAACGGTGCTTGGTCGTCAAGAGCAAGACCCCAAAGTGATTTACGATGTTACCGGTTCGCTCTGCGAAAATAATGATAAATTCGCGATTGATCGAGAGCTGCCGGAAGTTGAAACCGGTGACTATCTGGTCATCCACGACGCCGGAGCCCATGGTCACGCGATGGGTTTTAATTACAACGGCAAACTCCGTTCGGCCGAACTTTTGCTCCGGGCCGACGGCTCGATCAAACTGATTCGCCGAGCCGAAAACCTGGCCGACCTCTTCGCAACCCTCGATTTTGCCGAGTTGGAAAACTTTTAGTCGTAACTCGAACCATCAAAACAGTGAGTACAGAGTTTTTCTTTGGGCAGACCAATGGCTTTAACGAGGTCGTCTAAGTGCTGAAAGCGCAGAGAGGTCAGGTGCAGGCGCTTGCGAATCACTTCAACCATGGCCAGATTTTTTTCTGATCCGGCGCAAGCGTATTCATCCAGATATTTATCATCCGCCCCCTCCAGCTCCTGAATAACACTGCGGCCAATCAGATCAAGGGTCGACCGGGAGGCGGAGAAGTTGAGATATTCGCATGGGAATATCAGGGTCGGACAAGAGGGCCGCATATGAACTTCCCGGGCGCCGTAGTCGAAAAGAATTTTGACATTCTCTTTGAGCTGAGTACCGCGCACAATTGAATCATCGCAAAACAATAAACTTTTACCTTCAATCAGCCGGGGCACCGGGAGAAGCTTCATTTTGGCGACCAGATCCCGTAAAGATTGATCCTGAGGCATAAAGCTGCGCGGCCAGGTTGGCGTATATTTGACAAAGGGGCGACGATAGGGAATCTTTTTAGCATCGGCGTAACCAATCGCGTGCCCGATACCGGAATCGGGAATCCCGCCGACGCAGTCACAAGCAACATTGTCATTTTTAGCCAGACAAGCGCCGCACCTATTTCTGACCTCTTCAACATTGATCCCTTCATAATCCGACGCGGGATAACCGAAATAGACCCAGAGAAAAGAACATATCTGCATCTTATCGCCCGGCGGCAGCCGCTGTTCCCAACCCTCAGCCGTTATAAAAACAACCTCTCCGGGATCGACAAAATGGTCGACTTCAAAACCAAGATTACTGAAAGCGCAAGATTCCGAACTTACGGCAATCGCATTGTCCCGGCGGCCGAGAACCAGCGGCGTCCGGCCCAGTTTATCCCGGCCTGCATAAATTCCGGCATCGGTAAGCACCAGCAAGGAGCATGAGCCCTTAATCGAATTTTGAACATTGCGGATGCCGTCAACGAAATTTTCCTCATCACAAATCAACTTGGCCACAACTTCGGTGGGGTTCATGACTCCGTTGGTCGTATCGGAAAAATAGTGCCGGTCGGAAAAGGCTTTTTCGACCAATTCTTCCAGATTATTGATCTTACCAACCATAACTATGCCGAAATTGCCCATATGTGAGCCGATAATCAACGGTTGCGGATCAGTATCACTGATCACCCCAATCCCCTTCTTACCTTCAAAAGAGCTTAGTTCCGATTCGAACTTGGTACGAAAATAGTTGTTTTCAAGATTGTGGATAGAGCGTTGAATTCCATGCGAGTTGCAAACCCCCATGCCGCCGCGTTTAGTGCCTAAATGAGAATGATAATCAGTCCCGTAAAACAGCTCGGCAACACAATCTTCCTTTGAAACCAAGCCAAACATGCCTCCCATGGAGTTCTCCTTTGTCGTTTTTATTTTTTGTTTTATTTATTGTTATTGTTGTTTATTTATCAGGAATTAAGTCGCAGAGGATAGCAGCGAACTTTGCTTCGCCCTGCCTGGAGCAATGTCCCCGCATCACCTAATTATCAGATTAAAGTTAT
>JAGGWR010000122.1 GCA_021163445.1 Candidatus Tharpella aukensis | reverse complement strand
GACCCCGCAAATCCGGATTCAGACCCGGAAAAACCATCACGGTGATATTGCCGCCAGGCATCAGCGCTATCCCGATGCTGATCGCCAACCGTAACCGCTGGCCCATCCCCTGGTTTTGGCGGAGTTACTTTAATATCGATATCTTTCACATCAATACCACGTTGCGCCAAACCATCACGTAAGCTATCCATTTTACGAAGCATTGCATCTTTTACGTCAGCCTGTTCAACCATAAAAGTTGCGGCCAGTTGTTGATCTCGCAACACCAGTTTAACATCAACCTTGCCCATACTTTCAGGCCAAAGTCTGATCGTAACCGTCTGCCGACCTTTAACCCGGCGGTTCAAACCATTCTGGATTTGCTCTAAAAGGTTCTCATCACTAACCGGCAACGGTTTTGCCGAAATAATATCCCCGCTATTTTTCACCAAGCCAGCTTTTCCGGTTTCGAGGTTGCCAATAGCCAATTCATCTAATTTGAAGTTAGTATGACCGACTCCCGACTTATCTTTTTCTCCAGCTACAGTCGCTGTCGACGAACTTAATTCTTCAGCAAAAACATTTTTTCCGGCTTCTGGGAAAGAGAGTTTTTCGCCAACACTTGCACCTTTATCAGTCTTTGCGGCTAACTCTGAATCAGAATAATTCATCATATTTTGTTCGCTCTGAGCAAATATTGATGAGCGTTCCCGAGCCCGTCCCTGGAGATGAACAGTGCCTGCTTCACTTCCGGATAGAGATACATCACGACGCCCTCGACCAAAACGAGCACTTCGGTTTTCCGGTCTGGCTGCGGCGGCAGTAGCAGTCAACTCATCATTAATCCTGATCTGAACATCTTCGGGAATATCGATAACCGTGCTTCCGTTTACAGAAACATTACTTTTGACAGATGGAACCTTTAACTGAGGCTCTAAGCCAGCTTTTTGCTGTTGGTTAACAATTAATCCAGATGAATCGGTAACGTTGTCAATTGTCGACTGATTAATTTCCCCTTGGTTTTGATCTGCTTTCACATCACCGGAGTTTACAACAGAAACCTTTACTTTAACCGGTTCCGACTCTGAAACCACCTCTGCTGCAACAGAAACCACCTCTCTTGCAGCAGAAACAAGATTTAATTCATCACCTTTATGCGATAAAGATTCGCTTTTTTCAGTTAAATCATTGGCTAACTTGTGGTCATCTGAGTTTTTTATCTCATTTTCGTTCTTGACCAGCCCTACTGCTGCATCGAGGTTGCCAACAGAATCAGTCGATGTAAAATTACCGCTACCATTTACTGCTTCTGTTTCACCTTCAGACCCCAACAACAGTTGTTCTTCGCCGGAAAGAGAACCATTTCCGGCCAGCGCAGGCCCTTCTGTTTCTGACCTGAAATTCTCTTCAACGACTTCGGCATGCTCCCCCCCGACAACCGGCTCTGTAACAAACAGATTTTGCGAATCATCATTACGACCTTCAATTCCGCCCAACAATTCACCTTGTGGAGGCGGATCAGCCATATTTTCCGATAAAACAGTTTGTGGAGACAAATCACCCCGGTTTTCCAACAAACCTGCAAATAGAGACCGAGAATCAGAATTGCCTCTATCCGGGCCTTCATTTTCAACTGCAACAACTTGTGGAATTTCCACAACTATTTGCGGAACATCCTCAACAACTGGAGAAAGTTCTTCAGCCAAAAATATTTCTCCAATCACAGCTTCTTCAGATGGTACTTCTTTAAACGCTAAACCATGGAAAAGACTATCCACATCAATTTCAGCACTTTCATCTTCGGAATCATCTTTGCCGACCTGGCTCTGTCCACCATTTTCATCTCTCTTTTCAGATTCGACCATAGCCGTCTGTTTTCCATCCTGATTAACCTGTGCAACAGGATTATTTTTCGCATCAACCTCTGTTCTCTCTTCC
This sequence comes from Candidatus Tharpella aukensis, assembly GCA_021163445.1. Lineage (GTDB taxonomy): Bacteria > Desulfobacterota > Anaeroferrophillalia > Anaeroferrophillales > Tharpellaceae > Tharpella > Tharpella aukensis. Next base: position 4,587 of record JAGGWR010000122.1, on the reverse strand, counting down.
TGCCCGGCGAGAACCCCGGCGAACCCGCCTTCGGATGTCTTGTAGGATCGAGAATTTCCCTCTCGGCTTTGACTTTTCACCGAACTTGTTCCACTTAACAATGCTAATTCAATGTTTTCCACAATTAGACCTCAAATTATGTACCGCAAAATCGATGAACCTGTAAAAAGTTACTGGATGGCTAAGTAAAAATTTCGATAGACAAGGAGTAGTGGTTTTTCAGGCGCGAGACCATACAAGTAGTATGTCGAGTGTCTGAAAAATCAATATGACGCAGGATATCGGAACTTTTTGCGACGCCATCACTCTTCAGGTTTAAGTTCGGTTATAGCCCGCGAAATTGCCACCGCACGTTCCGCCTCGACCGCGCTCAAAAGTTTCGCTGATTTTTTTGGCGACATCCGTAATATCACTTCAACGGCGTATTTTAATTCCAACCTGCTTAACAAAGGAGCGGCCGCATCCGGCTTCATGGCAGTATAGACCTCAACCAACCGGCTAAGATCCTCCTCTTTCAAAGATTTGAACTCTTCCAGCAGTTTTTCAACTGAAACCCGAATCTCCTGCATTTCAAGTTCCTGCCCCCGGAGCTCCTCTTGCAACATTTCGATACGTTTCTCTTTTTCATCGAGAGTTGCCTCACGATTTTTAAGGGTCGCCTCTTTCTCTTTTAAAAGTGCAGCTAAATTGAGCAAACTTTCATGCTGGTTGACCTCTTCCGCCATTAACGGCGCCGAAATAACCACCGACACAACCATGATAGAGAGCAGCAACAATATTTTTGTTTTCATCACAAATTAACCATTATATTAAAACGTTGTCCAACAGAGGAAATAGAGCCTGAATTTGAGCTGACATCAAACTAAAAAGCAACTATGATACCAACCTTACAAAAGGGATTTATCTGCCGCTTAAAAAACTTCACATAAACACATAACTAGATGAAATTAAAAGCTATTATTTTAGCACACAAACAGCTAGTGGTTTTTCAAGGATATTTGATTGAGAACAACAACAAGGCAAAAGAGAGCCATAGGAAAGGGAAAAAAGAGGTTACGGAAAAGATTGCCGGGTCCACCGTAAGGGAAGAGGGATCAGGAAGATTTGCTTATTTTTTCAGGCGGGCCGCGCGGATAACTGCAATTTCATCAAGGTTGCGAAGTTCAAGTTTATCACTCTCCAGTTTATAGGCCTGAAAGTGCTTTTCCCGAACCTTTTCCAACAGACGGCGCTCTTTGACACAACTAAGAAGTTCCTCCTCTTTTGCCAATCTCTCCTTCGCAGTATCTTCCACGAGTTTCCGGGCAGCATTAACTTCATGCATTAATTTGACTTCACGAAAACGAGCCAGCTCCATCTCCTCTACCGGCACTCCCTTTACCAGAGCAGCCTGACTTTTAAGCAACTCTTCTCCCTGTAAAACCTGCAAACGGAGAAAACTCTCTTGCACCTGCCGTAATTGTTCGGTAACCTCAGATAAAACCCGCGCCGCATTCTCTTCGCGAATCAGCCGATGCTTTAAAACTGCTTCCAGAGAAAACTTAAACATCTCTCTCCAAACCGGAGATTGTTTAAGAAAAAGGGGATTCTCGAACAATCTTCACGCAAAAAGGATTGACAAATAATTAATGATAACGTAAATCAGCCCCGGCGTTTTCGGCCCCCGTTAAAATTATCATGGGAAGCTGTCGGAGAGCCGTACAATTCTGTTAACCCTAGGAGGCTGTCCGAGAATAGGATTTTTTTCTCAGATCAAGGCATTTTTTGACAATAAGCACAGGCATACGCCTAGTATTCCGAGCATTATTTTCAAAAAATAACGCTGAGCTGGGGAGAAAAGACATTCTCGAACATCCTCCTAGCAAAAAATCAAGAGGAAGTATAGCATGATTGAAAAAACTTTATCTATTATTAAGCCCGACGCCGTCGCCAAAGGGGTGATTGGTCAGATTATTACCTGTTTTAGCGATAACGATCTAAAAATTGCCGCCTTAAAGATGATTCATCTGAGCAAACGTGAAGCTCAAGGTTTTTATGCCGTCCATGCCGAGCGCCCTTTTTTCGACAGTCTGACTGATTTCATGACTTCGGGACCTGTTGTCATCATGGTTTTAAATGGTGAAAATGCGATTAGCAAAAACCGGGAACTGATGGGTGCCACCAACCCGGCTGAAGCGGCTGACGGAACCTTGCGCAAACGTTTTGCCACCGATATTGAAAAAAATGCCGTACATGGCTCAGATGCCCCGGAAACCGCCCGCGAAGAGATCGGCTATTTCTTCCCCGAACTTGAGATTGTTAATTCTTGAATAACGGCTTTTTCATTACCGGTACAGACACCGGGGTCGGCAAAACCGTGGTCGCCGCGACCTTAGCTTATGCCCTGCATCAGCGCCATATCAGTTTCAGCTATATAAAACCGGTGGAGAGCGGCATCAGCAGTCGCCGGCACCTTGAAAATGATTCCGATGCCGCCCTGGTAAAAAGAGCCGGTTTTTTACCTGAAGCCTTAGAAGAGATAGTTCCTTTTACATTCCGCGAACCCTTAGCCCCGCTCCTGGCCGCCCGCCGGGAAGGGGTTAATCTTTCGGGCAAAGAGCTGGGAGAAACAATCAGAGCCCGGATCAAACCTTCCCGGTTAACTCTAGTTGAGGGGGCGGGTGGACTTTTGGCTCCACTCTGCCCAAACTATTTGATCCTTGATCTTATAAAAGAGTTAAAACTTCCGGTTATAGTCGTCTGTCGGACTTCGTTGGGAGCCGTCAACCACACCCTTCTCACTCTGGAGCGGCTCCGCCGAGAAGGTATCCATCCGGCCGGTATTATCGCCAACCACACAACTGCTGTAACCGGCGTCGCCGAAGAGACATTCATCGCCCAACTCACCGAATTTGACCCGGTTACCGTTTTAGGTGAACTCCCTTTCCTCGAAAATCCGCCATCCGAATTTAAAGCCTGGGAAAAACTTGCAACTCATATCAACTTTGACAATCTGTTTGTCAACCAAGCGGCACAATAACTTGTCAAATCCCGCTTAATCTGCTAAAAAGCTCTCCTAGAATGCCATTTTCCACAATTTATCAAAAGTAGTCACTAATGCACAAAACTCCCAACCGTCAAAACCTGATGGCCGGTACCGTCCGGCGGCTCCTCCAGCGGGAAGCCTGGCATAACGTTCAAAAGGTCATAGAAAAGTTATATCCGGCCGATATTTCTCTGGTCATGCGTGAGCTTGATGCAGATATACGCCTGATCCTTTTCAAACAGATCAAAGATATTTCCAAGGCGGCCGAGACCTTAAGTGAACTTGATATCGAGATTGCGCTTCCTCTGATTCAAGCCCTGCCGGGAGAACAGCTCGGGCCGATTTTCAAGGAGATGTCAGATGATGATCGGGCCGAGATCATTGCTCAACTGCCGGATGAATTTGCCCGTCAGATTCTCGATCAGCTCGGCACCGTCGAGTCTCAGGATGTCGAAACCCTCCTGAGCTACCCGGAAGACAGCGCCGGCCGCATTATGACAACTGAGTTTTTTGCTCTCAGAGATGCGACCACGGCAACCGAAGCCATCGAAATAATTCGCCACCGGGGAGAAGAAGCGGAAACGGTTTTCTATATCTACGTCACCGATCCTCTCGGCCGTCTGACCGGCATTGTCTCCCTGCGAAAACTGATTCTCACGCAACCGAACACCCTGTTAAAAGAGATTATGAGCACGAATGTCGTCAAAGTTGACATTCATACCGATCAGGAGCTGGTTGCCCAGCAGGTTGAACGCTACAACATTCTCGCAATCCCGGTTGTCGATGAAGCAGAAGTTCTCGTCGGAATCATCACAGTTGATGATATTATCGACGTTATCCGTGATGAAGCCACCGAAGATATCTTTCGTATGGCGGGTACCGATTCGATGGAGATTGTCTACGCTGATAATATCTGGAAGATTGCCCGCGTCCGCCTCCCCTGGCTCCTGATCACCCTGCTCGGCGGCATCGCCACCGGTTACTTCATGTGGGTCTTTAAAGCGACGCTGGAAACAACTCTGGCGCTAGTCACTTTTGTTCCGGTAATTACCGGCATGGGCGGTAACGTCGGCACCCAATCTTCCCTGATTATTGTCCGTGGCCTGGCTACCGGCCGAGTTACTATGGACACCATCTCCAGAGTCATCTGGCGGGAAGCCAAAATCGGCATTTTAATGGGACTGGTCTGCGGTTTGATGGTCGGCATTATTGCCATTTTGTGGCATCATGAACCTATGGTTGGGGTGGTTGTAGCCGTCGCCATGTCAACCTCAATGACAGTCGCGGCAACCATGGGTGCCTTTGCACCGACCTTTTTCCATAAACTCGACATCGATCCGGCCATCGCTTCAGGCCCTTTCGTGACCACCAGTAATGACATTATCGGCATCCTCATCTATATGGGCACGGCCACACTTTTTCTAAAATATCTTTTTTGATGGCGTCGTAAAAAGCGGTTCCAGACCGCTATGCGGCCACATATTATGTAAATAACAAATGGACTTCACTTCACATTATACCTATTTTAGGCATAATGTGAAACTCTTGTAATATCAATTAGT
>JAGGWR010000359.1 GCA_021163445.1 Candidatus Tharpella aukensis | reverse complement strand
ACTGGGAGACCTTCTACCCGCAACTTGCTTCAGAAGATGACAATGATCCTACCGAGCGTATGAACATTATTGCTGATCTCAATGACTATAAGACTATAATCGGTCCGATAGTCAATATGGTTACTTTGGTGAACTCTCCGGTCTTGGGGAGTATATCTTTAGCCCAAGTGAGGGAAGCATTAAAGATCTCCGGGACTCAGCCAGAGGAGATTAATATCGATGCAGTATGTACGGAAAGCGGATTTGAAAATCTACAAAACATTCAGGCTGTAGTTAGCTCCAGTTTGCAATGGTTGAATAAATGCATTGCTTTGCTTAACGAAAAAGTCGGACAAGTTAATGTTCCGACTTTTGATGATTTGTTACTTGTCCTAACCGAAATAGAACAATTTTTAAAAAACCAGCTGGCAAGGTTACAACCTGATGAGGTTGGTATAGTAGAAGGTTTAGCCGTGGAAAACTCAGTAGCTGATGGTGCTTCGACTGGAACCGGTGGCGGTCAGATTAAAGGCATTGCCGGTCGGCCTGATGTGTTGCGGGCATTAGATGATATTTGTAAGTATTACGAAACCTGTGAACCTGGTAGTCCGGTTCCGCTCCTTTTGCAACGGGCTCGGGGTTTGGTGGAGAAGAATTTTGTCGAAATAATTGATGATCTGGTACCCGATAGTCTTTCTCAGTTCAAAAAAATTTTAGTAACTATTCAAAACGAGTAGAGAGGCGCCGTAAATTTGCGGGTTATAAGTGGGTGGTTAAGTGACATCCTTCCAGGGTGAACATGGTATTGACAGTATGTTAACTTTCAAGAGAACAGGAGGAAGCCGATGGCAAATAGCAGTCAGAAATTCATTGGTAGAAATCGTGCCCCAAGAGTCCAAATCGAGTATGAAGTAGAGTTGTATGGTGCCGAAAAAACAGTTGAGCTTCCTTTTGTCATGGGCGTTATGGCTGATTTGGCCGGTAAACCACCGGAAGGTGAAGAGATTGAGCCTTTTGAGGAACGTAAGTTTAAGGGATTTGATGCCGAAAACTTTGATAAACGGATGAAGGCCGTAAAGCCAAGGGCAGCTTTTCGAGTACCTAACAAGTTGACCGGTGAAGGTGAAATGAGTGTTGATATCTCTTTTGAGAATATGGATGACTTTTCCCCGGCCGCCGTAGCCAGCAAGGTTGATGGTTTGAAAGAGTTGCTTGAAGCTCGTACACAGTTAGACAATCTTATGGCTTATATGGATGGCAAGGGCCGGGCTGAAAACTTGATTGAACAGCTGATCCAAAACAAGTCTCTGCAGGAAGCCTTATCCGCCAACGTCAAATCTGCTGAGCAATCGACTGAGCAAGATACGGGGGGAGAAGAATAGATTATGGCTGAGATGGAAAAAACAACCCAAGTAAGTGCGGAATATCCCGACATGGAATTAAATGATTTCCAGTCGTTACTACAACAGGAATTTAAACCGAAAACTGATCGCATGCAGCAGGAGGTGGAGGGCGCAGTTCGAACTCTGGCCGAATATGCTTTGCAAGATGTCAGCCTGGTTTCGACTGATGCGGTGCGGACGATAGAAGCTATTAAAGCTGCAATTGACCAGAAGTTGACTGAACAGGTTAATGCTATTATTCACCACCCTGATTTTCAGCAGTTGGAAGGGGCTTGGCGAGGGCTTCATCACCTGGTTTACAATACTGAAACCGATACTATGCTAAAGATTAATGTCTTGCAAGTCCGTAAGGATGAAGTTCGCAAGATGTTGAAAAAATACAAAGGCACGCGTTGGGATCAAAGTCCTTTGTTTAGGAAAATTTACGGCGAAGAGTTTGACCTTCCGGGAGGTGAGCCTTATGGTTGTCTGGTAGCTGATTATTACTTTGATAATTCTCCACCTGATACTGAACTTTTGGGGGCCATTGCTAAAATTGCATCGGCGGCCCATGCACCATTTATTGCCGGCGCATCACCCTCGGTAATGGGAATGGAATCATGGGATCAATTGTCGAACCCGGCTGATTTGGCCAAATTGTTTGAAACTCCCGATTATGCGGCTTGGAGATCTTTGCGGGAGTCAGAGGATTCCCGCTATCTGGGCTTGGCCATGCCGCGTTTTCTCGCCCGCCAACCCTACGGAGCTAAAACTGAAGTTGTGGAAGAGTTTGACTTCGAGGAGGACACTGAGGGGGCTGACAGCAGTAAGTACACATGGGCTAATGCTGCGTATGCGATGGCTGTCAACATAACTCGGGCCTTCAAACTTTATGGTTGGTGTACACAGATACGTGGTCGTGAATCCGGAGGAGTGGTAGAAGCTCTGCCGGTTCATACCTTTCCTACAGATGATGGCGGCGTCGATGCAAAATGTCCGACAGAAATCGCCATCGGCGGCCGCCGTGAAATGGAGTTGGCTAATCTTGGTTTTATGCCGTTAAGTCACTATAAAAATACTGACTATGCGGTTTTTATGGGAGCCCAATCACTACAAAAACCAGCCAAGTACGATGATCCTGATGCAACAGCCAGTGCCAATCTCTCGGCTCGATTACCATATCTTTTTGCTACCTGTCGATTTGCACACTATCTGAAATGTATCGTTCGGGATAAGGTTGGATCTTTCAAAGAAAGAGAAGATTTGCAGAAATGGCTGCAAAACTGGATCATCAACTATGTTGATGGAGATCCACAAAATTCATCCGATTTGATTAAGGCTCGCAAACCCTTAGCCGGAGCGGAAGTTGTGGTTGAAGAAGTTGAAGGTAACCCGGGTTATTACACCGCTAGATTCTATCTGCGGCCTCATTATCAGTTGGAAGGGGTGACGGTTGCTCTCAGTCTGGTATCGAGATTACCATCGGTCAAACAATAATGAAGTCTATTTAAGTCTATTAGCGTTATATCAACCTCTAAAAAAAAAGGAGAAACAACATGGCTGTAGATATTCTATTAGAGATTGAAGGAGTAGATGGCGAGTCAAAGATTTCAGGATATGAAGACAAAATTGATGTTTTGTCCTGGACTTGGGGGATGAGCAACTCTGGCGATATGCACAGTGGTGGTGGCGGCGGTTCCGGCAAAGTTGATGTCCAGGATCTTACCTTAACCAAATATGTTGACAAATCGACTGTAGCTCTGACAAAAAATTGTTGTATGGGCAAACATTTTGCTACAGCAAAAATGGTTGTCAGAAAGTCCGGCGGTGATTCCCCCGTTGAATATCTTGTGTTGGAACTGAAAAAAGTTCTTGTAACCGGTATTCAAAGCGGTGGGGGGCAAGGGGATGATCGCATTATGGAAGACATAACATTAAATTTTGCTGAGTTCAAATTCACATATAATCTCCAATCGGATGATGGTTCGGTAGCAAGCACGATACCTATTGGTTGGAGCATGGAAACGAATCAAGAAGTATAGTTTTCTTGGCTTCAAAGTGTGTGAGTTTAGATCGATGCATGCGACCAGACATTACAACCAGAGGCAACTTCCAGATAAATTTATCTGGAAGTTGCGGGAGTTTTTTGTATCAAGATATCTTGTTGTTTTTTTACAGGAGAATGTTCCGGCAGAATTACTTACTTGTGGGCAAAGCCAGTATCAGTCCATTGATTTAAAGGAAGTGATATTTTAATGAAAGCCGAAAAATTAGTCAAGGAAGGCGATCTGTGTGGTGCTTTAACTGATTTACAGGAACATGTTCGTGAGCAACCGAGCAATGGAAGTTTCCGCCTTTTTCTTTTTCAGTTGCTGGCCGTAATGGGGCAATGGGGACGGGCTTACGACCAGTTGCAGGTTGCTGGTCAGCTCGACGATTCGTTTAAAATACTGACGCGGGCCTATCGAGAGGTGATTCAGTGTGAAAAGCTTCGTCAGGAAGTTTTTGCCGGCCGGCGTGACCCCTTGATTATGGGAGAGCCGCAGCAATGGATAGCTTTATTGATAGAAGCATTGCGGTTGGAGGGGGATGGGCATTTGTTGACGGCCGCTCAGCTACGGGAAGAGGCTGTAGCTTTGGTCGATACCAGTTCAGGTAATCTTGATGGGCAATCATTTCAATGGTTGTCTGATGCGGATACACGCTTAGGGCCAATTTTTGAAATTATGTTGAACGGTAACTATTACTGGGTTCCGATCTCACAGGTTCAAAAGATAAATATTGATCCGCCGACCGATTTGCGGGATCTGGTCTGGCTTCCGGTTCACTATACCTGGCAGAATGGAGGTGAAGGTTACGGTTTTATGCCAACCCGTTATCCCGGTTCTGAGAATTCTTCGGATTCAGCTATTCAATTAGCACGAAAAACTATCTGGGAAGAGCCCGTGTCGGGCATCTATCGTGGTTATGGGCAACGATTGCTGGCTAGTGACCAAGATGATTTTCCGTTGCTTGACATTCGTGATCTTGCTTTTACCTCATTGGAGATTGATGAAAGCCCATGACTGACCTGGATATCAGCGAAAATTTACAACCCTCTTTGCTCGATCGGCTGACCGATAACCAACCTGATAAACAGCAGGAATCACGTGATGAACGAACCCTGAATTTTCGCCGGCTTAAGCAATCTGTAGTACGTGACCTTGAATGGTTGCTCAATGCAGGCTCTCTAAGCCCGGCTGAAGATTTAAGTGATTTCCCGGAAGTGAGACACTCAGTTCTGAACTATGGTGTTTCCGGTTTAGTTGGTTGTCATGTTGGAAGTGTAGAGCCGGAGTCGGTGGTCAAAATGTTACGCCAGGCAGTTATCGATTTTGAACCCCGAATCCTGCCCGCAACCCTTTCCATTCGCATCATTGAATCAGAGGATGGTAATTTCATAAACAACCTGGCCTTTGAAATTGAAGGTCAGCTATGGGCTTATCCGCTCCCAGAGCATTTGCATGTGCGAACTATTATGGATCTTGAACTTGGAAGTTTTGAGATAAAGGCAAGCTAGGTGCGTTACTGATGGATCCTCGTTTCCTTGAGTATTATGAGCGGGAATTGCAATATATACGAGAGTCAGGCGGGGAGTTCGCTCGTGAATTTCCGAAGATTGCCGGTCGTTTGGGGCTCGACAGCTTTGCCTGTGCTGATCCATACGTAGAACGACTGCTTGAAGGTTTTGCTTATCTGGCAGCACGGGTGCAGCTCAAGGTTGATGCAGAATTCCCCCGTTTTAGTCAGCGCTTACTGGAAATGGTATATCCTCACTGTCTTGCGCCGCTTCCGTCGATGGTAGTGGTTCAGATGCAACCTGATTTAAAAGACGGTTCTTTAATGAGCGGTTTTTTTGTTCCTCGTGATACGGCTTTGCGCAGCCGTATTGCTGAGGGAGAGCAAACTGCCTGTGAGTACCGAACGTCCCATAATCTGACCCTCTGGCCGCTGGCGCTAATAGAAGCTGAATATCTGCCTAGTGCCGGCTCCGTGGTGGGGGCAGGTGGCATTAGTTGTGCCGGGCTAAAAGCTGGCTTGAGGCTTCGGCTGCAATGTAGTTCCGGGCTGAATTTCAGCCAGTTGCCCCTGGATCGATTGACGGTTTTTTTGCGGGGCGGCAATATCGCCGCCGGGCTCTATGAACAACTGTTCAGCAACCTCTTACAGGTTGTAGTGCAACCGGCAGAAACGCAGGCAAAGACGACACCGGTTGTGTTGCCGGCGAATATCGTCAAACGATCGGGTTTTGCCAACGAACAGGCCTTGTTGCCCTACAATCTTCGTTCGTTTTCCGGTTATCGCCTATTGCAGGAGTATTTTGCCTTTCCAGAACGGTTTATGTTTGTTGAGTTAACCAGTTTGCAGACTGCCCTTGTAAGGTGTGAAGCCGACACCTTGGATCTTTTCTTCCAATTTAACCATAGTAATAAACATTTGGCCGAGGGGGTAAATCTTTCCCATTTCAGCCTTTTTTGCACTCCGGCGATTAACCTGTTCCCTAAACGGGCCGACCGTATTCATCTTACCTCCAGGACTACTGATAACCATATTATTCCGGATCGAACCCGGCCCGCCGATTTTGAAGTTTATAGTGTAACCGAAGTAGTTGGTTTTGGCGGTCAAGCAGATCCGGAAATGGAGTTTTTGTCCTTTTATCAAACTAGTGATCAGCGCGGTCTTGATCCCCGTCAGGCCTATTATGCGCTCTACCGAGAACCCCGACGCACAACCACCAATCGACGCAAACTAAAACGTAGCGCCCGAGCGGGATATGTCGGTACGGAAGCTTTTCTCTCACTAGTTGACAGCCGGGAAGCACCTTATTCCAGCAGTTTAAAACAGCTAGGAGTGATGACTCTGTGTACCAATCGTGATCTGCCTATCAGTCTACCCTTAGGTGGCAGTCAAGGTGATTTTACAATACTTTCCGGGGGACCTGTAGATGTGGTTCGCTGTCTGGTCGGGCCCTCTGTACCTAAACCCTCAAATGCCATGCAGAACGTGTCGTGGCAACTGATCAGCCATTTATCATTGAATTACTTATCATTATCTGACAATGATGCCGAAGAGGGTGCAGCTGCTTTACGGCAACTGCTGATGCTTTATGGCGATCTTAGTGATGCTCACATTCAAAGACAGATTCAGGGCTTAAGGTCGATTAGTACAAAACCGGTAATCAGGCGCATTGCCCCTTTTGCTAAAACTAACCGGCCCGTACCAATCTCATTTGGTCGGGGTCTGGAAGTAACCATTGAATTTGAAGAAGCGGCTTTTGAAGGTAGTGGCGTATTTCTTCTGGGGGCAGTACTGGAGAATTTTTTTTCCCGCTATGTCAGCCTCAATTCTTTTACGGAAACCGTTATCAAAACAATCGAACGAGGTGAGATTAAACGATGGCCAACGCGGATGGGCAGCCGGAACCTGATCTAACTCAAAGGTTGATGGGTTTACAGCAACAACCTTGGGCCTATGGTTTTTTTATGGCCATGCGGCTTATCGAGTGCAGCCATGCGGATAAACCGCGTTTAGGAACATCCCGGCGGCTTTCAGATGACCCGGTAAGGTTGAGCCAGGATGTTGCCATGTCCTTTGAATCGGCAACTCTGACCGGCTTTGAACCTGGAACTAACGAACAACCGGATCGATTGGCTCAGCGTTTTTTCGGCTTGCTTGGTCCTCAAGGGCCAATGCCGTTGCATTTCACCGAATTTGTTATGGAGCGTCGGACTCGCCATCATGATTTAACCTTTGAATGTTTTCTTAATATCTTCAATCATCGTATGTTGTCGCTGTTCTACCGGGCTTGGGCCAATAATGAGCCGACGGTCAGCCTAGACCGTCCAGAGAGTGATCGTTTTACTGACTATGTTGCCTCACTGCAGGGGTTGGGCATGGTTTCTCTGCAGCAAAGGGACAGTATCCCCGATCAGATTAAATATCATTTTTGCGGACATTTTGCCGGCTTAACTAAAACCCAGGAAGGGCTGCAGGCGGTTATTACCGGTTACTTTGGGGTGCCCTGTACTATCAATGAGTTTATCGGCCATTGGGGGGATATCCCGGCCGAGGATAGATTTTGTCTGGGGTTTGATCCTGCTACTGCAACATTAGGGAGATCAGCGATTTTAGGAACTTCTGTATGGAGTGCAGGGCATACCCTGCAGTTGTGCTTGGGGCCGTTAAGTTTCTCAGACTACTGCTCTTTTTTGCCGGGTAGTAAGCGGCTTGAACAATTGGCCACAGTAGTTCGCAACTATGTAGGGGACGAGTTTGGCTGGAATGTTCGTCTGGTTCTCAAACAGTCTGAAGTTCCGCTTTTCAGGCTTGATGGTAGTTATCATCTGGGTTGGACCTGCTATATGGGAGAACGTACCTGGCTGGGCGATGCAGATGATTTGGAAATCAATTTGATAGCTTAATTTAAGAGTTTAATTTCAGTATTATCAGGAGCAAAAGAAAATGACAGATATCAGTCGCAGTGCTCTTTTTGGCAAACTGAATCCCATGGCTTTTCAAGCCATGGAAAACGCCACTGTTTTTTGCAAGATGCGGGGCAATCCATACGTTGAACTGGTGCACTGGTTGCACCAGGTTATGCTGCTACAGGATTCCGACATGCATCGGATTGTGCAGCACTATAACCTTGACCTGGCCCGTCTGGCCAAAGATATGACGGCTGCTCTTGATCGTTTGCCGCGCGGCGCGACCAGTATTCAGGATTTTTCTTCCCATCTTGAGGAGGCGGTTGAGCGGGGCTGGGTTTATGGTACCCTGATGTTCAAGGAGAACCAGGTGCGCACGGGTCACCTGCTGGTGGGGGTCTTGAAAAATCGGAGTCTGAACTACGAGCTGGGCGGCATTTCAGCGCAACTCAATAAAATCAGACCGGATAGCTTAATGGAGGAGTTTTCGGCGATTGTCGACGGTTCACCGGAGGAGACCTTGACGTCGTCCGATGGTACGGATATCGGCTATGGAGTATATGCTACCGGATCCGAGGGAGAACCGGCAGCGGCATCTATGGGTAAACAGGAAGCCCTTAACCGTTTTTCAATCGATTTGACCGAAAAAGCTCGATTGGGTGAGATTGATCCAATTGTTGGGCGCGATGAAGAGATTCGCAAGATTGTGGATATCCTCATGCGGCGGCGCCAGAACAATCCGATTATCACTGGTGAGGCCGGGGTTGGGAAAACCGCAGTGGTCGAAGGTTTTGCGGCGCGGATTGCTACAGGGGATGTACCGCCGCCATTGCGCAATGTAACGCTGCGATCCTTGGATATCGGCTTGCTACAGGCCGGAGCCAGTTTTAAGGGTGAGTTTGAGAAGCGTCTGCGGCAGGTGATTGATGAAGTGCAGGCTTCGGAAAAGCCGATTATTTTGTTTATTGATGAAGCCCATACGCTTATCGGGGCCGGCGGGGCCGGTAGCGGGGCTGGTGACGCAGCCAACTTGTTAAAGCCGGCGCTGGCCCGGGGTACGCTGCGGACGATTGCGGCGACCACTTGGCGGGAATATAAACAATATATT
>JAGGWR010000177.1 GCA_021163445.1 Candidatus Tharpella aukensis | reverse complement strand
CATCATAGATGTCGTTATGTCGCCCTAAATAGCAGGGATCATGATAGGTAACTTTTTTGGCATACTCTCCGGTAAGTTCAAGTCTTCCCTCATCAATCAGTTCAACTAGGTATTGATTGATATGAATTACCTCAAAATTTACCATAAATTCAGGATATTCATTTTTCAGGGTATGGTAGCAATGCGGAGAGGAGACCAGGATTTTCTTGACCCCGGCAGCGATAAAAGTTTTAATGTTTTCCGTTGCCAGACGTTTGAAAACATCCTCATCGCCGGTTTTACGGATACTCTCGCCGCAACAGCTCTCTTTGGCTCCCAAGATACCAAAATCGACCCCGGCTTTGTTGAGGATGCCAGCAGTTGCAACCGCAACCTTTTTTAATCTCACATCATAGCTCAAATAGCAGCCGACAAAATATAAGATCTCCATCCCCTCGGCGAACGGTTTCACGGAGTGACCTTTGGCCCAATCACCACGATTCTGACGCTCCTCATTCAAGGGGTTGCCGTTGCCGGCGAGACTGCCACTCATGGTTCGAACCGGTTTAACCGAAGTCGGAAAGACCTGGTATTCGGTAGCAATCCGGCGTAAGGAGACACCTAAGTCTATCTGTTTCACCTGCCGGGGGCACTGTTGCACACATTTCCCGCAGGTCGTACAGCGCCAGAAGCTGTCACCTTCAACATCAGTCAAGCCGAAAGCCGCCTCCCGGATGACCTTGCGCATGCTGAAAGTTATGACCTTGTTCCAGGGGCAGACGGCGTCACATTTTCCGCACTGATAACAGAGCTTAAAAGTATCTCCGCCAGCCGCTTTTATCTCATCAACTATCTCATTAAAGGGAGCTACAGTTTCCACTATCTCTCCTTATTCGACATGCGAGCTACAGTATCCATAATTGTCTGCATACCAAATTTGCTGGCAAGTGCATCCAATCCGATCTCCAACTCTTCCTGGGTTTCCTCTTCGTCGACTTCGACTTCCCGCTCTTCGTAAACCAGGGCATCAACCAGACACCACTGCACACACAAAGGCCCGTTTTCTTCATTTTCGCACATATCGCATTTTAGCGGAAGACCGGAATCGGGTTCATGAAACTCCTCACGAGAGGGACAGGAAGCCCGGCAGAAAGAGCACTCGTCGTACTCCTTGCCATCAATTGTGTATTTATCGCGACCGGCACATTCGGCAACCGTATACTCGCCCGCCAGAACCGGAACATAAATGTCTCTCAAGGGATCACGAATTATCCGAATCCGCGACCGGGCCGGATTATTGCTGCTATATTTCGGAGCCGCATGAACCGCCGAGCAGATCACCTCACAAGCCCGGCAGCCGTTGCACTCATCAACATTAATTTTAATGGTTTTAACTATTTTCATCTTCTTCTCAGCCTTCAAGGTTCACGCCCTCCACTCTATTTATTCTCTTTTCCACTCAAATATTTTCGACCTATGCGGTTAGAGACTTACAGCTAAAAAGCTGTAGTAAAAAACAAGAAAAATTTAAGTCTCGCGCCCGTTCGCGTTGCTCACTCAAGACGCCAAGACGCCAAGAAAAACCATAAGATAACTTGATTATTTGAACCCTTTGCGTCTTTGCGAGAGACATTTGGGTTGCACGCAAAGCCCGCCTTAAAGATTTAAACAATTTATTTATCCAGGATGCCTCTTTTGATAAAGTCTTCGCTCACGTAATCCAGGCCCAGCTCATGCAATGATTCCGAAGTCGGAATACCATCGTTATTCCAGCCTTTAAGTTTGTAATAGCCATCCAGGAGCTGCTCTTCAAGTTCAGGAAATCTTTTCTTCCAATGATCTTCCGGCGGCGCCTCATCAATTCTGCGCATGCCTCTTCTGATATTGATGGCCCGAACTAAAGTCCGATAGCGCTTGGCCGCTTTAGTCAGTTTCTCTTCATCCATATCGATCCCGGCTCCGGCCGCGATGAATTTCGGATAATTATGGATATGATACGGCGGTTTTAAAGGAAATGACGACAAACCGGCACACTGGCCGAGTGCATCGTCAATGTAGTGCATCATCTCTTGCCAGTCGACAATATCACAGGTCATATCAACCGTGGGATAGTAAGGGTTGGAGTTCTCACCGCGCATCTCCCAATCGAGAAAATATTGTTTAAATTTATCATCAGGCACCTGAATCCAATCTTCAACAAATTTTTCTCTATGTTCCCGCTTGGGAAATGGCGCTTGCGGAAACTGCCCTTCAATCTGGGTAATATTCATCTTTTCGCCGGTGGCATACATCAGGAAATAGATAGGATTGAGCATCGACAGTTTTAACGGTAGCTGTTCAATTTTTTTAATATTGTTGTGGGCGTAGGCTTCGGCCCCCTTACCAATCTTCTGCGCGGCCCAGTGAGTACCATCGGCCAGAATATCGCCAATCCCTTCGCGCCGGACAATTTTATCAAGCAGATAATAGAACCGGCCTTCACTGTCTTCCGGCATTCCCGGAAAATCTTCATCCGTCAGAATACCGTCTTTCAAAAGTTCCAGGGCAAAGGCCATGACCTGCGGGGCGGAAAAACCGTCGACACCATACTCCGTAGCCTGTTGCGCTATGCGCAGACCAAAATCAAGATCCGAGAAAGCTCCAAATGTATACGTAAGTTTGGTAAAGCATTTCATCATGTAGGTTGGCAGTCCCGGCATGGTAATTGTGGCGCCGCATTTCATTGGACAATTAAAGCAACTGATTAACCGGGTCCGGGCATTTTCCATGGTCTCGGTCCACTCTTTTTCAACTTCGTCACTCCAAAAATCTTTAATGCGAGTCCGAGAATTTCCCCACATAAAATTTTCAGTGTGCCACTTTTCATCATGGACTTTCATCTCTTGCGGAGAGCCCAGACCGGCCAAAATTGGCATCACCCCGGGAATCGGATTACCATCCCGCTCTTTTATATATTTCAACACATCATTACAAAGGCCGATATATTCTTCAGGCTCGGCGATATTGATATCCTTGGTTCCGCGCACGACAATCGCCTTGACCCCTTTGTCGCCCATAACCGCCCCGATGCCGCCGCGGCTGGCACTGGAACGGCCCTGCTCGATCGAAGCGTAATAGACCCGATTCTCACCGGCGAGACCGATAGCCGCAACCTGCGCTTTAGGCTCATCCAACTCTTTGAGAAGAATTTCTGCGGTTTCAATCGAGCCTTTACCCTTCAAGTGTGAAGCGTCCCGGATTTCGACTTTATCATTGTGGATCCACAAATAGACCAAATCGGGGGACTTGCCGCGCAAAATCACTTTGTCATAACCGGCATATTTCAGTTCCGGAGCCCAAAATCCCCCCATCATTGAAAATGCCATCAACTTGGTCTGCGGAGAGATGGTCGTGACAATGGTCCGGTTACAACCGGTAGCCGGGGTACCGCATAAAAGGCCAGCCCCAAATATGAGTAAATTTTCAGGAGAAAACGGTTCAACTTCAGGCGGAACCCGATCCCACAATATTTTAGCGTTGGTTCCGAGGCCGCCCAGATAAAGCTCGGTATCTCTGGGATCGGTTGCGACCTTTTCGATGTTTCCTCGGCTTAGATCAATTTCTAAATTAAATCCTGTCTCTGCGTACCTCATTTTTTACCCCTTACACTCAATCTGCGATATGATCGTCCGCGCTTGCCATTAAAAGTTAAATAAGACGGAAAAACGCGGTTCTCTACTTCCGACACCGATCACACTCCCGGCTACCGGCCGGAAGGCTGACCTAGACAACTCTATTAAATTGCTAATTAGGATCAATAATTGGTTTACGAAAAGCACTAAAGCAAGGATCTTGCCAGAAATGGGATTTAGCAGAGTATTTGGGAATCAATGATATGAGTTGGAAAGGACTAACTCTCTGATATTTCATATATTTGTGTTAATTTGTGTCCATTTGTGGTTCCGTTTTTTTTAACCACAAATGAACACAAATAGACACAAATTTAATACCGTAAATTTAAAGTTTTGACCATTTTCAGTAAAACTTCATTTATAAGAACCTAATCCAGAGCAAAATTCACCTGGGACGGTGAAAACTGAACAATGAAAAAAAAGATCTTTATCACTTACCCTTAATAACGTTCTTGAGTTTCCTCGATAATTCCACAATCGTAAAAGGCTTCTGAATAAACTCTTGCGCACCCGCATCCAATATGTCCTGAGCTGGCCCATCAATTGAATAACCGCTGCAAACTATCACTTTCAGATCGGGACGTGCTTCCATGAGTAACGGGTAGAGAAGACTACCATTTATATCGGGCAGCACGATATCAAGCAAAACAAGATCGATGTCACCATCGTAGGCCTTGATCAAGTCAAGAGCCTGCCGTCCGGTTTTGACGGCCAAAACACGATAACCCAATTCCTCAAGAATTGACCGGTATACTGCAATAACCATCTCTTCATCTTCGACAACAAGTATAGTCCCCGTACCTTTCTCAATACGCTCATTTTTTGGTTTTTCCGGTTTCCGCACTTGAGGCCGGGCGGCAGGCAGGTAGATTTTGACGGTAGTCCCCCGGCCCGGCTCTGAATCTATTGCGATCCAACCATCATGGTTCTTGACAATACCATATACTGCCGCCATCCCCAAACCACGACCTTGAAACTTGGAGGTGAAAAAAGGTTCAAAGATTCGTTTTCGGGTTTCTTCATCCATACCCTTACCATCATCAGTTATCGCCAAACTGACATAGTCTCCAGCTATTAATCCGGGAAAATCTTTGCTTGTTTCATTCGTTATTTTCATATTACCACAGGCAACCCGAATATGCCCCTTTCCCTCCAGAGCCTCGGATGCATTGATCAAAACTGCAGAGAGTACCATTTGCAGCTGGGCCGGGTCAGCCAGAACATCGAGAATATCACGAGGCAGATCGCTTACTATTTCTATAGCAGGACCAATAGCCGGTCTGAGCAACGGCAATGAATCTCTGATAAAATCACTCAATGACAGTGTTGTAACCTGATATTTGCCGCCCCCGGCATAGGCCAACAGTTGCGAGGTCAGTTGGGTCATCCGACTAACGGAATCTTTTATCTCCTTGGCACAACCAATCACATTCTCATCACCCGGTGAATTCATCTCCAGCAAATCAATGTTACCCGTAACCACGCATAAGGCATTATTGAATTGGTGAGCGATGCCACCGGCAAGCGTGCCGACGGATTCCACTTCATAAGCCTGTTGCAAGCGCTCCTCCATCTGCCTGCGTTCCCTGTCGACTTTAACCCTGTAGAGCGCCATCTCAAGCATTGCAGCGAGCTCACGCTCCTTAAACGGCTTAATCATGTATCCGAATGAACCTACCAGTTTAACCCGATCTAGCAATTCACGATCACTGTAAGCCGACAAAAATACAACCGGTATTTTGAAGCGGGAATAGATCAGTTCGGCCGCATCAATACCATCCATCTCGTCGCGCAGGTGAACATCCATAACCACGGCATCCGGCCTTTCCGCTTCCGCTACGGCAACCGCTTCCTCACCTGAAGCCACAATCGAGATAACATCATAGCCAAGACTCACCAGGCAATCACTACAATCCTCCGCCACAGTGGTGTTGTCTTCGACAATCATGATTTTTGCAGAAGCCATAAGATTCCCCTTTTGCAACTAATACAACTAACTTGTGCACTTAAAATGAATGATAAACCGGGTACCTCCGTTGCGCTCCACCTTGATACTCCCGCCCAGCTCCCGGGTTATGGCAGCAACGGCTAAGCGCAAGCCAAGCGACGACAAAGCCTGAATATCTATTTCCGGGGAAAATCCTTTGCCGTTGTCCGCAACGATCAATTCAACCTCTTCACCCGCGATGCCGGACAAACTGACCGAGACAATTCCCCCGTTACCAGAAGTGAAAGCATGCTTAAAGGCATTCGTGACCAACTCAGAAATCACCATCCCCACGGCAAAACCCTGATCCATGCCCAGAGCTACATTGCACCGCTCAACCGTAACAACAATCCCCTGGTTCGAAGCGTTGTAGGCCCGACTCAGGTTACGGCAGAGTTTCTTTAGATAGTCTTCGAAATCGATTCGCGCCAGATCCTCAGATTGGTACAACGCTTCGTGAATCAATGACATAGCGTTGACCCGGTCTCGACAATCATCAAAAACCTGCCCCAGACGCGTATCGCCATCGTCGACCTGTCGCGCATGCATCCGCAACAGACTGACAATAACCTGCATATTATTCTTAACACGATGGTGAATCTCGCGCAAGAGTACCTCCTTCTCCTTAAGGGAGGCGGCAATCCGCTCTTCGGCCCGCTTAATTGATGCCAGATTAACATCAATACAAAACATCTCTTTACCGTTGGCTGTCTCAATCATAGCATGAGAGGAGAAAACCGGCACATCTTTGCCGTTTTTACCGACCAGAATAAACTCTCCGGCCGGTATTTTCTCTCCGAATTCAATCCATCTTTGAATAAATTCTTGTACTTGCACACGCATATTCTGGGGTATAATAAGATTCTCAAGTTTATTCCCTAACGCCTCCTCTTCACTATACCCATATAGTTTTTCACTCGCCTTATTCCAAAAGGTCACCCTTCTTTCCTCATCATAACCTTGAACAGCAATATTTGAAACATCCTCAAGAATTTTACGAAAACGTT
>JAGGWR010000358.1 GCA_021163445.1 Candidatus Tharpella aukensis | reverse complement strand
CCGTAACATCTTGTCTATCGAAATTTTTACTTAGCCATCCCGTAACTTTTTACGAGTTCATCTAAACTTGTTAAATTAAAATACTTTATAACTAGGCGTCCAATTTTACGGGCGCCTTTTTTTTGGCGATGTACTTTACCCCGGACACTTTATTAAAAAAACATTTTGACCTTTTGGGTGTAATACTATTATTAACAGACTGATCCGGCAAGGGTGATTTTTTATTTGTGTTAATATGTGTTCATTTGTGGTTCCGCTTTTTTAACCACAGATAAACACAAATGAACACATATTTTAACGTGGTCGTTAACCTGATAAAGGTGTTTGATTTTGTATCTTTTTAATAGCGAAATAGTAAATAAAGAGAAGCTGACACAAAACATTTTCCGCTTACGCATTAAGGCGGCAAATGATTTTTGCCGGGTGGCAACGCCGGGGAAATTTGTCATGCTCGGCAGCGATGACAGTCTCTTTGACCCGCTTTTGCGCCGGCCCTTCGGTATTTGTCGTTGGGGAACTGACTGGTTTGAGGTGATTATCAAGATTGTTGGTAAGGGAAGTTCACAGCTGAGCAAACTTGAAAAAGGAGCCTCGGTAGCCGTCCACGGCCCTTTAGGCAATGGCTATCCGATCAATAAGCCGGAAAACGAGCAAAACACTCTCATTTTAGTCGCCGGCGGTATGGGCATCGCATCTATCGCTTCATATCTCTTTGCCGCTTTTGACCGTAAGCAACCTTTAATCGGAACTTTCTTACTTTATGGGGCGGCAAACTATTCAGAATTGATCCTGCTTAATGAACTGACAGACGCTGACGCTTTTGGCTTGCAACTCCAGACAATTACCGATGACGGTAGTTGCGGTCGTCAGGGTTTAGTTACCCAACTCCTAAGCCATGAGCTGCAAAATAATCCTCAGAGCCAAGTTTTTGCATGCGGGCCCGAACCGATGCTGAAAAGTGTGCAGAAAGTTTTGCAGAAAAACGAATGCGATGGCTTTCTAAGCTTGGAGAATCGTATGGCTTGCGGTTTTGGTGTCTGTCTTGGATGTGTGCAATCAATGATTAACGAAGATGATGAAACGAGCGTAAAAACGGCAAAAGTGTGTACTCAGGGGCCGGTTTTTCCCGCCCAACAGGTGATTTTCTAATGGTAGATCTTAAAGTCGAAATTGCCCCCGGATTGGTTTTAAAAAACCCGGTTATGACAGCATCCGGAACTTTTGGATATGGCCGCGAATATGCTCCCTATTTTGACATATCCAGACTTGGGGCGATAATAACTAAAGGTTTGTCCCGGCAGCCGAAAATAGGTAACTCAGGCGTCAGAATCACCGAAACCGCCTGTGGTATGCTCAATGCTATCGGTCTGGAAAATATTGGCGTGGAACGTTTTCTCTCTGACGAATTACCGATTTTACAAAAAATGAACGCTACTGTAATCGTCAATGTCTTCGGTAATAATCAGGATGACTACGCAAATTTGGCCGCTAAACTGGATGGGGTTGCCGGAATTGCCGCCCTTGAGATCAATATCTCTTGTCCCAATGTCAAGGCCGGGGGAATTCAATTCGGAATTGATCCTCAAGCGGCCGCGAAACTAGTCGCTGCAGTTCGCAAAAAAACTTCGCTGCCTTTAATTACTAAACTCTCTCCCAATGTCAGCGATATTGTCGTGATCGCCAAAGCGGTGGAGGAGGCGGGCAGCGATTGCATCTCTTTAATCAATACTTTGATTGGCATGGCTATCGATCTTGAGCGAAAATGCCCGATTTTGGGAAATGTTACCGGCGGCCTTTCCGGGCCCGCCATCAAACCTGTCGCCCTGCGTATGGTTTATCAGGTTGCCCAGGCTGTATCAATCCCGATCATCGGGATTGGCGGTATCGCAAACGCCCGTGACGCCCTGGAGTTCTTGCTTGCCGGAGCCACCGCAATTGAGGTCGGTACAGCCAACTTCATCAATCCACAAACCTCCATTGAAATTGTCGAAGGGATTGAACAGTATCTTGATGCACAGGGATACTCTAAAGTAACTGATTTTATAGCTTCTTTAGAGTTAAATTAAATCTTATTGCAACAAGCGCTATGCGTCTGATTCAGGCTGATTCGGGTTATGATTTAAAGACCCACTTCTTGCCAGTACAGGGCTGCCCGTTTCTTGATTGATTCAGGGTCCACCTTGCCGGTGCTGGTGATCACTCGGCTGAGTTTTTCCGGCACTTCAATAAGGTTTGGTTGCCAGCCGCATTTCATCTTGAAGGCGTATTTGCGTTGCAGAGTCTCTTGGTTAAAAATTTCAAGATCGGCGCTGGAGCAGGGTCGCCAGAGCAGATTGAGCCCCTCTAAAATCACCTCTTCAAGATAGACGCTACGGGCAAAAAGACAGATAACCAGAGAGTTTAAGAGCATTCTGAAACGGGTTTCGGCAACCAGTTTTTTGACCTGTTCTTCAAGGCTGAAATCGCTGGTCAGGCACTCCAGGTCAATGGCGTAACCGGCTCCGTCAAGATGGGAATGGCGCGGTCCCATGAGCCAGTCGGTGAAGGTGTTTTCACCGGTCATGTAGCCGGCTCCTTCGTTACCGCCAAAGGTTATGGCGAAATCGCGGCCGCCGTATCGGGCTGCGCAAAAAGCGGCCCCTTTTTCGAGATCACGATAGAAATCGGTAGTTTGTCGGGCCATCTGGTCGAGAACTTTAAGATAGGTATCGGCATCACCGAAATGGAGGATGATGCCGTTGGTTTGAGTCGTGTCTAACAGGCCGCTGAGAAAGGCTTCGGTGGCCCAGGCCAGGGTTACTCCGAGTGACATTGCGTCCCAGCCCTCTTTTTCCACCTTGTGGAGCAGGCGCAGGATGTCGTCTGGAGAATCGATTGAGAGGTTACTGCCAAGGGCGTAGATAAGTTCAAAATCATAAGAGACCTGAAAGGTTTTAAAACCGTGCTCTTCATGAAATTGCTCTCGCAATGTAGCTAAATGAATACAGCCGCATTGGCAGTGGGCGCAGGCTATTTGCTGGGAGAGGTAGCGGTCACCGAAGGCCTCGCCGGAGATTTTATCAGCTCCTTCGAACCAGGGTTGGTTGAAATTGCGGGTCGGCAGGCCCAAATTTTGGTTGAGTTTGAGGATGTTGCCAGCGGTTCCGAGATCGTGATACTTGTGCATGACGCCGGATGAGACCACGGCTTCATAGATGCTGTCATAGAGACTTTTAAACCTTTTTTTGTCGCTAATCTTCTGATATTTATTGCCGCCGATAACCAGAGCTTTTACCTTTTTTGAGCCGAGGACAGCGCCGAGACCGAGACGCCCGAAGTGGCGTTGGGTGTCGACTGTGGCACAGGCATAGGTGGAGAGACGCTCTCCCGCCGGACCAATTCTGAGAATACTTTTTTTGCCGGATTGGGCCCAATCTCGGGCTCGTAAAATACGTTCGGTGGCCGAGGCGGATTGGCCCCAAAGGGCGCGGGCCGAGTGAAAAACTACCTGATTTTCATCGATATCTAAAACTACCGGATCACTGGATGCTCCTCTGATAACCAGAGCGCCGAAACCGGCATTGTAGATGGCCATGGCCAAACGCCCGCCGGCGTGGGACTCACCGAGTTCGCCGGTATGGGGCGATTTGAAAAGGGCTGTGGTTTTGGTGGCGATGGGCAGAATATTGCTAAAAGGCCCAATCGCCAGGATTACCGGGTTGTCGGGCCCCAGAGGGTCTCCGGTAGGATCAGCGTAGCGTTCGAGCAGATGGGTGGCTAGCGCCGTGCCGCCCATGGCCTGATGAAAGAGTTCTTGTTCTTCAAGAATGCGAAAACTTTTATGGGTGAGGTCAATCTCAAGAATTTTAGTCCACATTATCGGTCTCCTCTTTAGCATTCTCGGGCTGCATCCGAGTCATGGCAAGAACCTGGTTAGGGCAGTAACGGACGCAGGCGCCGCATTGAAAACAGGGCAGGGGCTTTGCAAATTCTTCATCCCAGGCGAGACCTCCGATGAGACAGCTCTCGACGCATATTTTACAGGAGACACACTTTTCCGCATCAAGTTGCAACGCACCATTCTTTTTTTGGCTCAAAGCTCCGGTCGGGCATGCGGCAACGCATTCCGGTTCCTCGCAGGCTTTGCAGACTCTGATCGAAAAGTTTCCTTCAGAGCCGATGTATGAGCGTATTTTAAGAGCTGCTTTGCTGGTGGTCAAGGCTTCATGCCAGGTACGCGAACAGGCGAACATGCAGGAGAGGCAGCCAATACACTGATCTCTGGCAATTACAGTGAGATGTTTTTTCATCATTAATCTCCTCCGGTGACTGATCATTTGTATAGCTTGGGAAAAAGAGTTTTTTCGGGTAGCCTTCTAGTAATTATATCTGCTAACTGAATAAAGTAAAGAAAAAGAATCTGGAAAAATGATTTTTTTGTTTTGGGTCTGACTTAGGAGGTAATAAAATTACGGATTAAACTCGATCCGTTGTTGACCGGATGCGTATTAGTTGTTATGTTGAACTATATTATCTAGTGCGCGACCGAAAACCGCCAATTTCCCCGATTGCAGCGTTAGGCTCAAATTTTAATCCTCGGAATACTTGGTGTATGCCTGTGGTTAAAATTATCGCCTGCCTTGCACTCAAGAAAATTGTCAGGTTTTCGGTCAGTCACTATCTAGATCATTGTTGGCGAGAATCTTTCCGGAAATGGTTTTCGGGATAGTTTCTGGTCTAATTTCAGCTTAAATTTAGCTTGATTGGGGAGGTAATGATATGAAGTGTGGTAAGTGGTTGCGTAGTAATTTGGTTATGGGTTTGGTCGTTGGGTTGATTGTCTCTCTGTTTTCGGTTGCGGCGTTGGCGCAGCCGATCTCTTTGTCGGGAAACTGGAATCCGGAAGTTAAAGCCCGCTTGGAAAAGTTGATAACTGACAACGCCGGGCAGGGGAAGATTTGTGTTTTTGATTTTGATAACACAACTATTTGTCGTGATATCGGTGAAGCTACGATGGCCGCTATGAATGAGGCTGGTGTGCTGACCCTTGAAAAACATAATAAATGTATCGATCCGGCCTCCTTTATGTTGGACGGCAAAAAAATCACTGTCGATACGGCCAAGAATCTGCCAGCCTATTATGAAGATTTTCTTTCGGCGACCAAACATCATAAGTTAGAAAGCACTCCTTATGAGAATGGTTACGGTTGGGTGGTGCAGATTATGGCACCGATGAGTCCGGCTGATTGGCTTCCTTATACCGAGAAAGCTTTTGCTGATGGAGTCAGTGAGAGTGACAGCAAAAGTGCTGATCTTAAAGAGACTAAGATCAACGGCTACCGGATGCCTTTTTTCTATCCTGAAATGGTTGATCTCTATGGTGTGCTCTTGAAAAATGGCTACAAGGTTTATATTTCTTCCGCCAGTAATGTGCATACCGTCAGATGGATGGTGAAGAATAAACTGAATCCCAGAATCCAGGCTCTGCATGGTAAGAATCTGGCGATTCCGGCGCAAAATGTTATTGGTATCAGTTGTCTGATGATTGATGATCGCAGTGGTCTGTTATGTAAAGATCCTTATCTGGTCAAAGAGAATGAAAAATATGCTCAGCTTGATGTTGCTGAGCTGGCCCATTTTCACCTGACTCCCCAGATCTGTCATCCTATGAACGGCTATTTCGGCAAAGTTGCCAATATCATGAAATATATCACGGTTGAGCGGCCTTTCCTGATTGCCGGCGACAGTTCTAACGATCTGCCGATGCTGGATCGGGCTGAAAACCGGATCTGGATTACCCGCCTTGAGAAAATGGGTTATCAGAAAACCTTGGTCAAGGTTATGAAGGATGCTTTGCCGGGTCAATGGTTTGTGCAGCCGGTGCTCTACAAAAAAGCTCCGGGCTTTGTCTCTTCCCAGGCTGATCTCGACAAACGCTTGGCAGCCAAACCGGGAAATCTGGCTAAAGCCGGTGCCGTAGTTAAATATTTACAAGCCAATGGAACTTTGGATAGTTTCTGAGGCGGGCTTTAGCCCGCAACCCCAATGTCTCTCGCAAAGACGCAAAGACGCAGAGAAGGTCAAAAGCAAACTAAACCAATGGTTTGTCTTTGCGTCTTTGCGTCTTGAGTGAGCAACGCGAACGGGCGTGAGACTAAAATTTATTTGTTTTTTTGACAGGCTTTCAGGAGTAAGTTATTAAATGAGTTATAACTCTGGAAAGCCGCTTAAAAATTACCAAGTGCCGAAGTTGGCCGGGAAAATAAGGCTCTATTTTCAGGCTCTGCTCCAGGTGCCGCTTTATCGTTTTGGCGAGCTCGGCAACATCCTCTATACCATCGGTAAGAACATAATGGAGGGGGTGGTTCTCTACACCATGTTTACTATGGCTGAAGATGAACTTAAAGTGGCGGCGATGCTTGGGGTTGCCGTCAAATTTGCCTATCCCGGAATCTCAGTGATCAGCAGTAACTATACCTCCGGTTTTATCGATCATCTTGAATCTTCACTCTCTTCGCTGGGCCAGATCCCGCGTCTTATCAAGGCTCAGATCGGAGTCGGATGTGGTCAGGCCTTAGGCGGGCTTTTTCTTCTCTGCTGTTTTCCGCCGGTCTTTAAGTGGCTCTTTAGTGATCTTTCGTGGGCGAGCTATCTTCTGGTTGCACTCTATCTTCTCCACCATATTTGTGATGGTTCAGCCCAGATTCTTGAGGGGCGAACCTGGTTCAAAATTATCGAGATCTCGCTTCGGAATGGGAAGTGTGCTGATTTGTCAGCCAATTTTTGGGTGATCTACGCTCTCTCCCAAAATGTGCAGCTTCTGCTCGGTCAGTTTTTTCTCTGGGGAGCGTTGTTGTTGACCTCTCTCTCTCCCGACCGACTTAACTCAATTCCGATAATGGGAACTGTCTTACTGGGGCTGGCTCTGGTGGTGACCGCCAAATTTATTCTACCGCTCGCTTATTATCACAATCACCAGGATATCCGTAAGAGTTCACTTTAATGTTCTATTCCGGGGACACCTCTCTTATCTCAAGTAAATTGTTCTAAGGGCTCACTCAGAAATAACTTAATATCTTAGAGGAGACATTAAGCCATAATCCTGAATTCTTAAAGGGCGTAAGTTTTTGCTTGTTCGCAGTTAAGTACTTGTTGTTGCAGTCGTTTAATTGTTTCGTTGATTTTGCACTTGACATTTATAATGTCTACATGTAAACTATCTT
>JAGGWR010000329.1 GCA_021163445.1 Candidatus Tharpella aukensis | reverse complement strand
GATCGGTACTGAAAGCGAGCCGCTTCTGAGCTACATTACGACTGACCAACTCTTCAAGCCCGGGTTCGTAGATCGGTATTTCACCCCGATTTAAAGCCGCAATTTTCTCCACATCAAGATCGACACAGAGAACATTCATACCAAATTCCGCCAAACAGGCGCCGGTCACCAGGCCGACATAGCCGGTGCCAATTACAGTTATATGCATCTCTTCTCCATAACCCGGCGTAACCGGAACCAAAAAGGTTGCTCTTATTTGTGCTAATTTGTGTCCATTTGTAGTTCTGCTTTTTTAACCACAGATGAACACAAATTTTACAGTGGTAAATTTAAAGTTTTGACCATTTTGCGCATTTCCGGCACATCCTTCGGTCGTTAAACTTCATTGGCAGGAGTTTAATTGCCTCCCAGCCCACCAAGACCATTGAGGCTTAACAGCAGACGAAATGAGAGGTCGTAGGGATCGCGCTCTTCGTCTACCGAAAAATCGAGTGACCAGCATTGGGGATGGTAGTTAAAACCATAGATAGTTTCCCATATATGACTGTCAGCAACCGAATAACGAATGCTGCCGTAGACATAAAGCCAGCTCCAGAGAGGCAGACGCGTGGAGCCGGTGACAAGTTCCGCAATATCCTGCTCGTAGCGATATTCAAGTGAGAGAAAATCGCCGCGTTGATCTCTTGTACTTAAGAGAGCTGTCATTAATTCATTCGCATTGTCATAAGGGTCAAAACGGTTTTCCAGCTTCATATAAAGCCCGCCGCCACGACTGCGTGTCTCTAGCCGGCTATAGAAATTTGAAGCGTGCTGATCGTCCTCCATAAACCGTCGACCATCGGCAACATCGATAAAGCTGTAGGCTTGTCCCACCTGAAATTTCAACCACTCATGATAATCGAATTCATCCAGCTTTCCGGCCCGCGGATAACGCCCGATCAGACGGCTGACCAGAGCCCAGGTGACGTTGCTCTCCTCCGCCAGATAATCGACATCATCAAAACTCGGCAAATCATCCTGGTCGACATCGGGTACATAACGATAGCCAACGGTCGGCTCCAGCGTATGGAGCAGGCGATCCATGCCAAACCAGTTACAGGCATAAACCCGTTCGGCAACACTTTTCACTTCAACCCCGGCCGCCATAGTCCCGCGTGACTGGCTCCCGTCGACACGATCATTGGGGCTGTTGGTCTGATAATAGGTTCCCCGAAGCTCAAGAAAAGGGACAACCTCAAAAGCCCCGAATTTAACCGGCATGGTCAAAACCGGATGGAGATCGAAACGCTGGCCTCGTTCACCATCTTTACGCCAGAAATTTGAAAAAACCCCATCCATATGCCAGAAGAGCCAGTCGGATCCAGCGACCGGCTGATTGAGTGCGGCAAGCGTTATTTCCGGCAAGAGCTGCAGGGTTTCATCATCATTTTTGCGTAACAGGGATTGATAGTAACGAGCTTCGGCGGTAACACTGTAACGCTCCCAATTGTGATTGGCGATAGCCAGCGAGCGCAAGTAGGTATCGGTCTTATAATCAGCGTTGTCGAGTTCATCAATAAACTCACCCGCAAAAGTATCCGGAAAATCCTCAAGATACTCATTGTCGCTAACCAGATTGACATCGGATTTCAAGATTGTACCGCCGCTTAAGGTCTGAAAATGGTGAGCTCCGAAAGCCCAGCGTTCCTTGTCGGCATGAGGATAATCTTCGGGATGATCGTCGACCACCTTATCACTGATAAAGGAGGCGCTAACATCACCTAGAGCCTGTTCATTAATTACATAACGGTATTCAGCACCAAACTTAATCCCTCTTTTGCTATAAGTTTCGGGATAGAGGGTCAGGTCGTTTGAATCATTAATCGCCCAGAAAAAAGCGTTTTTAGTAATCAGACCATCTTTGTCGGAGTAGCCGATACCGGGAAGCAGAAATCCGGTCTGACGTTTGGTGTTAACCGGAAAAACACCTTTGGGAAGATAGAGCACCGGCACATTTTTAATCGCAAAAACGGCATCGTCAACAACCCCGTAACCACCATTTTTGATATGTACTTTTTTACAGCGAATCAGCCAGGCGGCACGTTCCGCATCACAGGTGGTTAAAGTCGCATTTTCGACATCATATTCGTTGGCACCAAGTTTTTCAATCCGCTCGCCGGTGATGTAGAAATTCTTCTCCTTAATGAAAATCCGGCCATCACGAATTGAGCCGATCTGGTCAACGTAATTGAACTTAAGATAGCGACAGGCGAGATAGTCACTCCGGTCACGCATAAGTACATCGCCCCAGGCTTCAAACTCATTCAAAGCTTGATTGAGAACTGCCTTGTCGGCATGAAGTTCCATCCCCTCCTGACGAATTACAACATCGCCCTGGGCATGGTAGAGATTGGCCTGCTTGTCATAGTAGAGGTAGCGGGCTTCAATCTCGATGGTTTTGTCGGCCACGGCGGCAGTCGCACCGGGCAGATTAGGGACGGCGGCAAGAGAAATTGAAATTCCCGCCGGTAAAACGAACAAACTAACTAGAAAGATGATTATTAAATTGGTTTTACGCCTAAATCTTTGCATATTTTCCTGACTAAAATATCTTTAATTTCATTGTGCCTCGGGATTGCCGAACGTCGGTTTTGAGAGATATTAAACCACCATGAATGGCGTCCACCTTCTCTTAATAAATCACACCCGTTAGCTCGCAATACTTTAACAAAGCAGTTCTTTTCATACAACTAAAAGCTCTTCGAAATATTCTCCTCCAGCTAAATCTCGAGCCTCTTGACGATTAAACTCCAAAGCCTCTTTTAACGTAACTCGTAAACTTTCCAGTAACTCGTCATAACTCTCTTCTTGACAATTTACCCCCGGAATCTCTTCAACCCAGCCCAACCAACAATCGCTTTGTTGTTTGATTACAGCCGTATACCTGTCATTCACAAAAAACCTCCCCGGTATAGTTGTTAATTTGTGCCGTTTCTACCAAATCAACCCCGGCCTGGCGGCCCTCGGCGAGATATTGAGGGTGTTGCAGAATATCATCAACCTGATCAAGGCCGCGATAAGCTAAAGTCCGCCAGAGAGAGGTATCAAAAGTGTCGAAAAAGTATTTGACACTCATCTGAGCTCCCTCAAACAGGCGTTTTCCCCGAGTCGCCCCAACCGACAGAAAAAGACCGGGTTTAGGGTTGTCAAGCCGACCCAGAGGTTTTTTATCAAGCCAATACTTTTTCACCCACAGAGACTGACAGCGATCCATCATAGCTTTGACCTGAGCACTGACGGCATAGAAAAAAATCGGTGAAGCCAAAATTGTGGCCTGGGCTGAAAGCAGCTTTTTGGCCAAAGCATGAAAATCGTCTTTAATCGCACAGTAGCCATCTTTTTGACAGGCGTAGATCTCAAGACAGGGCTGCAGCTTAAGATCACGCAAAACAATCTCGGTTACATCGGCCCCGACGCTGCGTGCCCCGGCAACCGCAGACTGCAAAAGCCTGGCCGTATTACCGTTACGCCGGGGACTACCGTAGATTGCAGTGATTTTCATACTACATAACCGGCAAATCAAGTACATTAAAAGCCTCACCGACACAATAGAGTGAACCGGTGAGAAAGATCAAATCGTCGGTCTTTGCCCGGCTCCGAGCTAAAGCCAGAGCCTCGGCCACCGATGTGGTTATGGTGACGTTAGCACAGTAGTTTTTGACCTCTTCAGCCAGACGCTCCGGTGAACAGGCTCGATCCAGCGGGGCTTGCGTAACAATTACTTCATCAGCCAATGGAACAAGACGGGCCGTCATCTCTTTAATCCGCTTATCCTTCATTACCCCAATGATTAAAACCAGATGCCGGTCGGCCGCCAAGCGGCGCAATTCCGGCTCCAGAGCGCGAATTCCGTGCAGATTATGAGCCCCATCAAGATAGATATCAGGCTTAACCCCAACCTGCTGCAAGCGACCGGGCCAGCTTACCTCCAACAACGCTTCAGCCACGAGTTCGGCATTAATCTCAAAAAGACCCTCGTGTGAAAGAGACTCGAAAGCCCGTAACGCCAAAGCCGCATTATCTTGCTGATGCCGACCGGTCATAGCCAAACTTAAATTATCAAAACGATATTCTGATCCGTAATAGGAGAAAGAACCGTCACGGT
>JAGGWR010000017.1 GCA_021163445.1 Candidatus Tharpella aukensis | reverse complement strand
TATCGGTACTTCACGATCGCGAATATGAGGATCTGCCCCAAGCTGAGAAAAAACTTTTTCGTCCGCTCGATTTAAGTAAATTCACCGGTTACGGTGATGCGGTTTTTAAAGATAGCTATCTCAATATTAATGTTATGCTGCAGTATTGTAAAGGGTGCGGGGCTTGTGTTGAGGTTTGTAAAACAAAAGCCTTCAGTATGGTTGACAAGAGTAGTGTCAAACTTGAGGGTGAAGAACGTTTTCTCAAGCCCGAGGTCTATGAAAAGGATGTCAGCTCGACGGTCGCTCCTTATGTCAAAGAGAGTCGTTACCTGCAACAGTTGATGTTGCTCTATTCGGGCCAGAAGTTTCTTCCCGGCGGCCATAGTTTATGTCCGGGTTGTGGTGAAGGGATTATTGAAAACCTGGTTTTTGCCGCAGCCGAGATGGTGCGGCGTAATCCGCGCCTGATTGCTGATTTTTATCGCTCGATTCCGACGTTGATGACCCGAGAGCATGGTCGGGGCTTGCAGCATATGATCGATCACGGTTTTAATGTCTATACCGTCAATGCTACCGGTTGTGCCGAGGTCTCTTGTCTCGGTAATCCCTACAATTCCAGAGTTTATCCCTCCGGCCATTACGGTTTCGGCACCGCCAGCGCCGCCGGTCTCGGCGCCCGGGTCTCACTTTTTAACGCCTTTCGCAATCTTTATCTCGATAAATTGACCAAGGTTCTGGTCTTTGGCGGCGATGGTTCTTTTTATGATATCGGGAATCAGGGGCTTAATTTTGCCTTGGGCGAAGATCAGGATGTGACCTGGATTATCTATAATAACGAAGCCTATATGAATACCGGTTTCCAGAAGTCCGGGGCCAGCCGTTTCGGTTCGAATCGAACGACCTCTCCCTACGGTATGGAGTTGCAGGGTAAGGATGATTTTCATCGTGAGATTGTTGGTCAGGCGATGGTTATTCCCGGCGTCTATGTCGCTCGTCTCTCATTGTCCAACCCGATGCATGCGATGCGTATTCTGACCGAAGCGATTGCCTACAAAGGGCCATCCTTGATTGAATTTTTCTCACCCTGTCCTACGGGCCAGGGCATGGCGACCGATGATCTGCCGATCCGGCTCTCTAAAATGATGGTCGACTCTCGCGCCTGGACGGTTTTTACGCGTAAACCGTATGCCCAAATTGATCTGACCGGTAACCCCGATCCTGAAGAGACCTATCCCAAGCCACGTAAAGTAAAGGGGAAAGAGGTGGAGCCTCCGACTTTTCGCGATATTGTCGCTCTTTTGGGCCAGTTTACCGGTGATGAGAAAACCATTAACGAGATTGTTAAAGTCAATGAACGGCAAAATCTCTATCTCTGGAGCCTTAATCAATATCGGGCCGGTATCCGCCAGGATATGCCCGATGCGGATGAGATCGAACGTTTGATCAGTCAGCGATGAGTTAGTTGTCGGTCGCCAGGAGGCAGTAATTCCTGACCCACTATGTTGTACGGAAGCCCCTTGTTTTGTGAGGGGCTTTTTTTTGTTTAGGGGATTAACTTTTGGTGTGATTCTATGGGAATTTGAAATTAAGGGGTGGACTTTTTTTTTGTTGGAGATTATATTTGAGCAAATTGGTTCAATTTAAGCATAAATCTTTTAAAGTAACTATTCAGCTAACCCGCAGATTATGGGTACACAATCCCGATTTCCTTCGGAGAATCGGGTTATGTCCCCGGAATCTGCTGAAACCCATCAATATTCGATGCTTTTCTACTTACGCTGAATAGCTACCTTTTCAACAAAATTAAGGAGAATTATAGATGAAACGTTTGGCAGCAGGTTTTCTCGTTATGGTAGTAATTGCGGTGTCCGCCGTATTGCTGGTGATGCAGAGCCACAAGGTCGCCTATTCGGCCAAAATGGATAATCCGGCAGGAACCGTTGAAAAAGCTCGCCCGGCGACTGGGAGTCTGAGTGGTAAAGTGTTGGAAACTATGGACAGCGGCGGCTACACTTATGTTTTATTGGCTACCGAAGATGGCGAAAAATGGGTGGCAGCTCCTAAAACTGTGGTTACCGTTGGTCAACCTGCGGCTTTTGCCCCGGGTATGGTGATGCGTAACTTTAAGAGTGAAACTTTAGGCCGAACTTTTGAAGAAGTAGTGTTTTCATCTGGGGCGGCTGGTGCCGGCGGCGGTAAATCGATGGCTGCGGCAGCCGGTACTTGCCCAAGTGGTAAGGGCACGAGTATTGAGAGCGGTTCTGCTCCTCATGCCGGTATGGGTGGTATGGGCGGCATGGGAGCCGCAACGGTTAGTGGTATGGGGGCTCTGAAATCAACCGGCCGGGTAACCGTCCCTCCGGTTGATCTGAAGATTGAAAAGGCGGCTGGGGAAAATGCTTTTACGGTTAGTGAAATATATCAACAAGGGCCCACTTTAAATCAGAAAAAAGTTGTTGTCCGGGGCAAGGTTGTTAAAGTTTCGGCGAATATCATGGGTAAAAACTGGATTCATCTCCAGGATGGTACCGGTAAACCGGAAGCCGGTACTCACGATTTGGTTTTCACTTCACAGCAAAAGCCTACGGTTGGTGAAATTGTTATGGCCGCAGGTATTTTGGCCGCAGATAAGGATTTTGGCGCCGGTTATCGTTATGAGGTGATTGTCGAGGAGAGTGAATTCAAGTAGTCCCTGAAAATATTTTTCTTCATTAAAGAGGGCACTGGTTAATCCGGTGCCCTCTTTATATTTTACTTGGCCATCCCGTGTCTTTTTACGAGTTCATCAAGATTTATTCAGTTTTTTTCAATCGATCACGATAAATTCCGGGTGAAGATCCCTCTATAATGGTTGCTCCCGCAACTTTATAGTAGAAATCGGAGGAACTAACTCCGCCGATGATAGCATAGGCATATCCATTTGCTTTCATTGCGTAGAGGCAAGAGAGCAATAAGCTTCTGCCTATTCCGAGTCTTCGTTTATCCTCAGCCACACCTGTAGGACCAAAGAAGTTTTTGCAGGTGCAGTCATAACCGGCAAATCCGATAATTTCCCCTCTCTCTGTGGCTATAAAGCAGGAAATCGGCTGTCTGCTGAAAGCAACACTACACTCACTCGCCCACTCTTTACCGAACGAGTTACTTATCCATTCGATAACGTCATGTTTCTCGTATGCCATGGCAACTCGAACCAGAATTTCTCGATCCTTAAAATTTTTGTCAAGGGTTGCCACTTTTTGAAGATCGTACAATTTGACCAGCATATCAGACATGTTGTTTTAATCTCCTGTTGACATTTAATGGTTAGTAATCTATTTGGCGGGCACTTTTAGTAACTTGTTTAAGCCTGAATCGGAGTTCTATTTTTGAAGAATTTTATGTTGGCAATTTGTTCACCACGAATGTTGGTCTCTCTACTTATGGGCTTTGCTTGTGGGGTGCCTTTGCTTTTGACGATCTCTGTTCTTCAGGCCTGGATGAAGGATGTTGGGGTAGATATCAAAGTTATCGGGCTTTTTTCGTTAGTCGGCCTGCCTTATACTCTGAAATTCCTTTGGGCTCCGATAATGGATCGTTTTACATTGCCTTTTCTCGGTCGCCGCCGGGGTTGGATTTTGCTTTTTCAACTTCTTCTGGTGTTGGCCATTGCCGCTTTAGGTATTACTAACCCTTCAGCCAATCCGGTGCTGGTCGCCTGCGCCGCCTTTCTGGTAACTTTTTTCTCCGCCTCTCAGGATATTGTTGTCGATGCATATCGTCGCGAAGATCTTTCTGATCTTGAGCTGGGTTTGGGTTCTTCGCTTTATGTCAATGGTTATCGGATTGGCATGTTGTTGGCCGGTAGCGGTGGTTTGATTATGGCTGACCATCTCTCCTTTCGCTCGGTCTATTTGATTCTTGCGGCAGCGATGCTGGTTGGTGTGGTAACAACTTACTCTTGTCGTGAACCTGAACACTCGTATGGCACGCCTTCGACTTTTAAAGATGCGGTAATTGGCCCCTTTACTGACTATTTCAGTCGTCGGGGAGCTTTGTTATTGCTTGCCTTTGTTCTTTTTTACAAGATTGGTGATCAGATGGCTTCGGCAATGACGATGCCCTTCTATCTTGAGCTCGGTTTTACTAAAACCGAGATTGGCACGGTTGTCAAACTGTTTGGTTTTTGGGCGACAATCGGTGGTGGTTTATTGGGCGGCATTCTGATGCTGAGACTTGGTCTCTATCGTTCTCTCTGGGGCTTTGGTATCCTGCAGGCTGTTTCTACCGCCGGATTTGTCCTGCTTGCCCAAGTTGGACCTGATCTCTCTCTCCTGGCAGCCGTAATTGCGTTTGAAAATTTAAGCGGCGGCATGGGGACGGCAGCTTTTGTTGCTTATATGGCCAGTCTGACAAATAAAAAATTTACGGCTACTCAATATGCTTTGCTTACCAGCCTGATGGGAGTTCCACGGGTTTTAGCTTCAGCTCCTACTGGATTTATTGTTGCCGCTTGGGGTTGGAGTTCTTTTTTTATCCTTTGCACTTTGATTGCTTTGCCCGGACTCTTGTTATTGCACTGGGTCAGGAGTGAAAGTTTGTAGCCCAGCCAACAAGCACAAACTATTTGCGCATTGGTAACAAGTCTCGGGATGGTCGAGGAGGCTGTCCCGAGAATGTCTTTTCTCCCCAGCTCGGCATTATTTTTTGAAAATAAGGCTCGGAATACTAGGGGTATACTGCGACCGAAGGAAGTGCCCGTGGTATGCTTTATTATCAAAAAATGCCTTGATTTGAGAAAAAAATCCTATTCTCGGGACGGCCTCTTGGTGTTCTTGAACTTTTCCAGTTGTCGTATATAATGATCCTGATTGTCCAATATTTCAGGTCTTTCCAAAAGCATCTTTTCCAAATTAATGGCTCTGTTCAAGTCTCCCTGGCGCCAGTAAGCTTCCGCTAACGTGTCAATGATATGGGGGGCGGGTTTTAGGGCTGCGGCTTCTTGGGCCAGCTTAAATGCCTGTGCGTAGTCGCGTAACGCTTTATCCTGGATGGTTAGCAGCAGCCAGGCTAAGTTATTGAGGGTTTCCGGGTCTTCAGGGTTGAGCTCACGGGTTTGGTAGAGGGCAGCCAGGGCCTTTTTTTCCTGGCCAATTTCGATGTAGAGAGAACTTAAAGCAAACCAGAGTTCAGCTTCCAGCGGTTTTTCTTGGACCAAGTGTTCGAGGCGCTGGCACAAATAACGAGAGTTGAGTTGCTGGGCCATTCCGGTTTGCTGCCAATAGATGCCGGGTAGCAGAATCAGAAGAAAAACGACAAGATAGATGAGCAAACACTTTTTAAGGCGCTGATGGTGATTTTTGGCAATTTGGGGGTTGACCAGTGCGGCTTTGAGAAAGTTGATGCGCTGGGGGATATTAAAATGGTGCCAGTTGGGTTTTTCACCAGCTTGACCTAAGAGATAACCCAACTTTTCAAAGGCTGAAACCAGAAAGGGGCCGAGGCCGGGTATGTCCAGAGTGGCAAGGTCTGCCTGGCGTTCAAAATTACGCAAGAAAAAGCCGAAGACATAACGAAAGAAAAGCAGGTAGAGGAGCAGTAGCGGGAGCATTTCCAGGAGAGAGAAAAAGATCTCCTGACCGCCAATCTCGCTGTTAATCAGGGCCTTAATCGGGGCCGTGGTCATGAGCCAGACGATGCCTAAGTCGAAGTAGAGATAATTAAAAAAGAAGAAAGTCAGAAAAAAAACCAGGAAAAAGAGGAGGTGGCGATAGCGGACATGGCCTAGTTCATGGCTCATGACCGCAATTATTTCGTCGCCATTGAGCAGGCGCATCAGATCCGGGGTGATGAGAAGATAGCGGCTGAAAGGGAAGGCGCCTACCACGGCGGCGGTGGCCATCCGGCCTTCGAATGGGGGCCAGAGCATAATCTCCCGGTAGCCGACTCGCTGTTGCCGGCAGAGTTCAACAATGGCTTGGCGTAAGGGTGATTCAGGCAGTTTTTTACATTGCCATAGATGAATCAGCAGGGGTGGGGCGGCGGTTGTCAGAACTAAGAGAAAAAGAACAAAAAGAACAATCTCACCTAAAGGGTGCGAAAGTGCCTGCTGCAGGGCTTGGGGCAGAAAGATGCTGAAAATATCGATGATGAAAAGAATACTCAGCCAGGGAACCACCAGACCTAAAGCAAAACGCAGCCGGGCCTTGATGTAGTCCCGGCGGGGCCTAATTAAGAGAATACGTTCGGCGAAATAGCGGTGACTTTCACTCCAGATAATGATCTGGAGGAGGAAAAAAACACCTAAACCTAAAAGGTTATTGAGCCCCTCACTTCTTTTGACCAAGGGCAGAAGTTCGATCAGGGCGCCCAGGTCGGCTCCGTAAACCATTCCGGAAAAAACTATGATGGCGCCAATTTGGAGCTGCATTTGCAGGCGGTCGTAGAGGCCCGGCAATCGATCATCGCTTAAAGATCTATTGCTTTGTAAACGTCGGCAGCGTTTGCGGATAATCCAGTAGAAGAGTAAAAATAGAGCTAAAATCAGGAGCAGGCAGTGGCTTACCTGCAAGAGTTCCTGCGGCCGTTCAGGCCGGGCCGTATAGATGAGAATAACAATAATATAGAAGATAAATGTCTGGTACATAGATTTTAATTGGGGTCAGAGTAAAATTAAGTAAAGCTATCCCTACCCCAATGGCTCCCGATGGGTGTTCTTGATTGGGGCGCGATTATATTCGGGGTACAAACAAATATTACGGATTAATAATTGATGGAGATGTAACGCTTGTGGCGTCCTCGTATTTGATTGAAGGTGGTTGTTTGACTATTGTCTTTTTTCGGGTTGAGTCTAATGAAGGGATGGCCAGGGGGACAGCTTCATCTATCGTTTCAATTCCGTAAAAGTTCATTGTTTCTCTGGCGGCAGTCGGCAGATCTTCAAGGTTTTTCAGGTTTTCCCGAGGTAGAATAATGTTGCTGATTCCCGCCCGGCGGGCGGCGAGAACCTTCTCTTTGATGCCGCCAACCGGCAGGACGCGGCCTGAGAGGGAGATCTCTCCGGTAACCGCAATTTTATGGTCGGCGATCCGTCCGCCGGCCAAAGAGAGTAAGGTCAGGAAGATGGCTAATCCGGCGGAAGGTCCATCTTTAGGTATTGAGCCTGATGGTATATGGATGTGGATCAGGTGTTTATCAAAGAAATCCCCCTCTATTCCGTAATGGGGGCTGCGGCTGCGGAGATAGCTTAAGGCGGTTTGGGCCGACTCCTTCATAACTTCACCTAACGATCCGGTCAGGGTCAGATTTTTCCCTTTTTCACTCTCCATTAAAGCTGCTTCAATAAAGAGAATATCGCCGCCGGTCGGAGTCCAGGCGAGGCCGGTAACGATGCCGATTTGGCTGCAGACGGCGGCAAGTTCTTTGTGATGTCGGGTGGGGCCCAAGAGGTTTTCTAAAGCCCGGCTGGTGATCGATTTCGGGATCGTTTTTCCGGCGACTTTATCTCGAGCACATTTACGCATAATTTTGCCGATCATTTTTTCCAGGTTACGAACCCCGGATTCACGGGTGTAGTGATCAATAATATCATCTAAGGCTTCATCGGTAAAAGCTATTTTCTCGTTTTTGAGTCCGTGGTTTTCTCTTTGCCGATCGATCAGGTAGCGCCAGGCAATATTTTTTTTCTCCTCTTCGCTGTAGCCGGGCAGGGAGATGATCTCCATGCGATCCAGCAGTGGGGCCGGAATTGGATCGCTCTGGTTGGCCGTGGCGATAAAAAGAACCTGGCTTAAATCAAAAGGTAAGTTGAGGTAGTGGTCGGTAAAGGTGTCGTTTTGTTCTGGATCCATCACTTCAAGCAGGGCTGAGGCCGGGTCTCCGCGAAAATCATGTCCCAGTTTGTCAATTTCATCAAGCATGAAGACCGGATTACGGCTTTCGGCGCGTTTGATCTCTTGAATGATCTTGCCGGGCATGGCCCCGAGGTAGGTGCGGCGATGGCCTCTGATTTCGGCTTCATCGTGGACTCCGCCTAATGAGAGGCGGATAAACTTCCTGCCCATGGCTCTGGCAATCGATTTTCCGAGTGAGGTTTTGCCGACGCCGGGAGGTCCTACCAGGCAGATGATCGGGCCCTTCATATCTTTATTGAGTTGGCGTACGGCCAGGTGTTCAAGGATTCTTTCCTTGATTTTGTCGAGACCGAAATGATCCTTGTTAAGAATCTTTTCGGCTTTGTTAAGATCAAGATTTTCCCGACTCTTCTCTTGCCAGGGCAATTCGGAGATGTATTCGACATAATGGAGGATGTTGTGGTAGTCGGGGGCTGCCGGATTCATTCGTTCAAGCCGGTCGAGCTCTTTTATCACCGTTTTGAGGATTTGCTCATCGAGTTCAAGCGCGGTGATTTTTTGCTTAAGCTCAACGAGCTCTTCATTTTCGTTTTGGTTGCGTAGGTTTTGCGATCCGCTCTGGCCAGGCCAGCGCGCAGCCTCAGGATGGCCCGGCTTTTCGCCCTGGCTTAATCTTTTCTGTTTTTCGTAAAGCAGTTGGTGTACCAGCTTGAGGCGTTCTTTTGGATTGGTCAGCGAGAGGGCTTGCTGCTGGATTGTGAAACCAGGTTGCAGGTAGATGATGATGAGGTCGGCTAGATGTCCCGGATTGTTGATGCGGTCAAGCAGGCTGGTTGCTGATTCGGGCAACGGCTGGCCCGCCGCACAGCAGGCTTTGAGCAGGCTTAAGGCACTCTCCATAAGCATCTGCGTGGTACTGTCGGAGGTCTGACCGCTCTCCTGAAAACCGGCAATTAAAGCTTGAGGTTGTTTGCCGCTATTTAACAGTCTTAGAAAAGATACGCGGCAGACACCTTCGAGCACGGCTTCCAGTTGCGAGGCGCTATTTAGTTTTGCCTGACTTATCCGGCAGGCGGTGCCGACTGGGTAGATGTTGTCATAGGTCAGGGGCAGGATTCCGGCTCGCTGCTGATTGGCGATTGCAATTAGTTCATTTTTCTGCTGACAATTAAGCAGTAGTTTGATATCTTCAGGCTGTCTGGCGGTGATACTGATTGCCAGCAGTGGGAAAATAACGATGTTGTGCAGGGCCAGAATCGGGAGACGGTCGGGCAGTAGTTGGGTTGAGTTTGAATTCACGAGAATGATTGCCTCATTTGATTTAATCAGGTTTGATGGCGTCGTAAAAAGTTCCGATATCCTGCGTTGTTGTGGTTCTCCAGACACTCGACATACTACATGTATGGTCTCGCGCCTGGAGAACCACAACATCTTGTCTATCGAAATTTTAACTTAG
This sequence comes from Candidatus Tharpella aukensis, assembly GCA_021163445.1. Taxonomy (GTDB): domain Bacteria; phylum Desulfobacterota; class Anaeroferrophillalia; order Anaeroferrophillales; family Tharpellaceae; genus Tharpella; species Tharpella aukensis. The sequence continues at coordinate 1 of JAGGWR010000017.1, read as the reverse complement.
C
>JAGGWR010000345.1 GCA_021163445.1 Candidatus Tharpella aukensis | reverse complement strand
TAAGGTCCATCATCGTCAACAAAGATCCGCATCGTCTCTACTTCTCTTTGCCGATCTTGGCCCATGAACTCGCCTTGTGCCAGAAACTCCTGGTTCCCTATTCACCCTGCTACCATCTCGTCAAAGAGCAACTGGCCAAAGATATGCGCAAAGCCCTGATGGATCACCTGCTGCCCGAAGTTGCCGCCGCATGAGAAACTGTCGCGATTGGGGTCATTGTTGGTACAAGGTGCGTCAGCACCCCAGATTTGACCCCATTTATGAGGGCGAAGCAAAGTTCGCCGCTATCCGCAGTAACTTAACGTCCGAATTATAAAAATTGGAGAATTACAATGACTAATTCAGAAACAAAAAATCAGAATCAAGAACGCATCAAACAGCTCGAAGAAGAGATCGAAAAACTCAGCGAAGAATGTAAATGGTGCCATAAGCAAGTCTATGGCTTAGGAATGCAAATAAGTGACGGCTATCGCAATAATGAATATTGGGACACCAAAGACCTGATGAAACAAAGGCGGTCAGAAGCATTGGCCCTGGCAAGGGAAATTGAAGTGCTCACGCAAGAGCTGGAAAAGCTGAAATTGGAGGTGTCGTAAAGAACGGTGCCCCCTTGAGTGCGTTAATCGTGTTTGTGAAACTCCAATATGATGAAACTTTAAGACAAAATTCTTTTGGATTGAGGGTGAGCTTTCATGGTTTGACATTCTGAAAAAACTCAGATAGGCAGACGTGCTCATGGTTGATATATTTGCCATGGATACACGGGTTGTAACCCGACAATCCCGCCATAAAACCCGATGTTTTTTTGAAGTCCAGTGCCATCGGAAAAGGCAAGGGATAATTTCGAAAAAATGAAATCGTTTGGGATCGTCTGCCGCTATGGTGGTATAGAGGATTTATGATATTGTTATTAAAGGGATTTTCTAATGCTATGAAAGGAGGATAAAGAGCGTGGAAAGTAATCTAATAGATTTGCTTGGAAATGCTGGTATTCCTGAATTGATGAAATTTATCTGCGATTATTTTGTTGATTGTTTCAACCAATTTGCAGAAAATTTTACCCCAAACTTACATCAGTTTTACATCAACAAATTGGGCTAAAAAAGAAAGGGCTCCGCTAACATAGCGAAACCCTTAGGTTTTATTGGTAGCGGGGGCTGGATTTGAACCAACGACCTCCGGGTTATGAGCCCGACGAGCTACCTGACTGCTCTACCCCGCAACACTCGACAAACGCGTTGTTGTCGAAAGGAAGGCGCTTATAGCAGGCGTTACCGAACCTGTCAAGGAAAAGATTTGCGAAATGTTGGTTTGGAGGATATAAGGCTATAGTTGCATTTCCCTTTTTAACCGACTATGATAGTCATCTTGTGATTTTGTAACTATTCAGCGTAATTAGAAAAGCATCTAATTTTGATGGATTTCAGTGAATTCTGGGGACATAACCTGATTTTCCGAAGGAAATCGGGATTGTGTCCCCAGAATTTACGGGTTAGCTGAATAGTTACGTGATTTTTACGAGGGCATCATCTTTATGGTTGTTAGTAAAAGGAGTTATTTGTTGTTATAATGCGTATCTATTCTCGTTATCTTTTAAAAGAGTTGTTGGCGGTTTTTTTCTTGAGCTTGCTGGCTTTGCTCTCTATTTATCTGCTGGTCGATTTTTTTTCCAAAGTTGATAACGCTATGGAGAGCCAGGCCGGCTTCTTGCCTTTGATGCTCTTTCTGGCAAATCAGATTCCTTTTCTTCTGGGTAAATTTATTCCTCTGGCCCTGTTGCTGGCAACGATGCTGGCTTTGGGTGGAATGGCGCAAAATAATGAGATTGTGGCTTTTCAGGCGGGAGGTTTGAGTCTTGTCAAGTTAGCGCGGCCTTTAGTTGGAGCCGGTTTGGTTCTGGGGTTGGTAACTTTTTTTGTTAATAACAATCTGGTGCCGCGTGCCAGCCTTAAAGCCGACCATCTGAAAGCCGTGGTCAGGGGCGATGAAGAGAAGAATCTTTACAATCTCAAGAGCTTATGGTATGCCGGGCAGGACGGAATCTACTATTTTGAGAATCTCGATCCGGTCAAAAAATCTATAGAAAAGGCTTTGCTTTATCATTTTTCAGATGATCGTCGTCTTAGTCGACGGCTCGATATTGAAAACCTGGTTTTTCTTGATGACGAGCAAAAATGGGTCAGTGAAAAGGTTAAAGTCAGAGATTTCAGGTTTCATGACGGTTTTACCGATGTTGCCGGATTTCGCCAGGCGGAGAATCTGGAGTTGGATATCGTTGAAACTTTTCAAGATTTTTTGGTGCCTCGTAAAGAGCCCGATCGCATGTCGCTTGGAGAGCTTAAAAGTTATATCGGAAAAGCCAAGAGTGCCGGACTTTCACATATAGCGTATACGGTTGAAATCTTTAACCGTATATTGTACCCGTTCTCTTGTCCCTTGATGATTCTTTTGGCGATTCCATTTTCTTTAACTTCCCGGCGGCACGGAGGGGCGGCCCGGGGGGTCGCGATCAGCTTGTTGCTCGGATTTTCTTTTTGGGTTACCCTCTCTTTGTCATTGGCTCTGGGGCAGGGGCGTTTGTTGGGGCCATTGACGGCGGCGGTTCTTCCCTATCTGCTCTATGGCTCGTTCTCTATTTTCATGCTTCGTCAAAGGGTTGGTTGAGGTAGAAGGATGAGGGATGAAGGTTTAGATGGACATAAATAATTTATATGTTTTGCTTTCGGCGATGCCGGGTTAGGAGAGATAGATGTCTATACCGCAAGAGACCACTGATCTTTTGAAAGAGATTGAAGAAATCGTTGATACCTACAGGGGGTATCTTTGATCTTGCTCAGATGCAGGAGCGGATCAGTGAGATTGAAGATATAAGTTCGGGAGAGGCGTTCTGGAGCAGTCCTGATAAAGCTCGGGAGATTCTCAAAGAGGGGACGCTGCTTAGTCGTGAAGTAGATCGTTGGCAAGCAATTGAAGATGGCCTTGAAGAGGTTGGGTTGCTGGCTGAGATGTTGCGTGATGAGGATGATCCGGAAAGTCTGAAAGAGTTGCAGGCTTTTTTGCATCGGCTTAAACGGAATTTGACTCTGATGCGTCTGGAAAAGATGATGTCGGGTGAGAATGATGCTGCCAATGCGATTGTCAATATTAACGCTGGTGCCGGTGGAACCGAAGCTCAAGACTGGGTTGAGATGTTGATGCGCATGTATCTGCGCTGGGCCGAGAAACGGGGCTGGAAGAGTTCTATTGTCGATATTTTGCCGATGGATGAAGGTGGCATAAAAAGCGTGACTTTTACGGTCAGTGGTGAGTACGCTTTTGGTAATTTTCGTTCTGAAAGCGGTATTCATCGCTTGGTGCGTATATCTCCTTTTGATGCCGGTAACCGGCGTCACACATCTTTTGCTTCAGTCTATGTTTGTCCCGAGCTTGATGATGATGTCGAGGTAGAGATTAATGATGGTGATCTTCGCATCGATACCTACCGGGCCAGTGGTGCAGGTGGTCAGCATGTCAATAAAACCGATTCAGCCGTGCGCATAACCCATAATCCGAGCGGCATCGTTGTCCAGTGTCAAAATGAGCGCTCGCAACACAAAAACCGCGCTTATGCGATGAAAATGCTTAAAGCCCGCCTCTACGAAAAAGAGATGGAGGAGCGCCGCCGGGCTCAGGATAAGGTTGAGAGTGCAAAGATGGAGATCGCCTGGGGCAGCCAGATTCGTTCTTATATCCTGCACCCTTACCAGCTCATTAAAGACCATCGTACAGAATGTGAAACCGGTAATGTCAATCAGGTTTTAGATGGTGGTCTGGATAGTTTTGTCGAAGCTTTTCTTTTGCAACAAATGCAAAAAGGATAGGGAGATTTAGCCGATGTTGACCGATCAACTTTCATCAGAATTAGCCGCTGACAGTAATCCGGAAGGGTTGCGTCTGCTGCCATTGGGTGGTCTCGGTGAGATCGGTATGAACCTGATGGCGCTTGAGTATGATGACGAGATTTTTGTTATTGATTGTGGATTAATGTTTCCCGAGCCCTATATGCTCGGGGTTGATATTGTTATTCCTGATATCAGTTCCTTGTTGGCGGAAAAAGAGCGGGTTAAGGGTATTATTCTGACGCATGGTCATGAAGATCATATCGGCGCCCTGCCTTTTATCCTGCCGCAGTTAAAAGTGCCGGTTTATGGTACCGAGTTGACAATCGCCATGGTCAGTCGTCGACTTGAAGAACATCAGCTGCTTGAGCAATCTGAGCTTTGTGTGATCAAGGCCGGGGAGACGATCAGCAGCAATAATTTCAGTATTGAGTTTATTCCGGTGGTTCACTCGATCC
>JAGGWR010000096.1 GCA_021163445.1 Candidatus Tharpella aukensis | reverse complement strand
CTTGGCACGTTGAGACAAGCACCTTGATAATATCGACGGTCGGAGCATTAAGCAGATAATCGATATGCCAGCGTAATTTTTTCTCTTTTCTCAAATGACGATTGACCCGGGCTAAAAGATTTCTTCGGGCACTACCGGAATAGATATAATTACCGGGAATAAATTCAAAGATTCCAAAACGGCCAACCGTTATAATTTGCGGTTTTTCAATCTTAATGAATAGAGAGTAGCTGATCCAGGGGATACCGGAAGGTAGTTGGGCGGAGGTAAGTTGTTTGGATTGATGGTCTGAAAACGTAAAAGTTAACTCTGACATCTATTTCACAACAAAAAGGAAAAAGCTAAACAAAAAAAATGCGCCATTCCACAGTTTTTGCAAAATTGTGGAATGGCGCATTAATGACGCATTATAGAAAATTTATTTCTGTTTCAGGATCTCAGCCGGAACTTCGGCTACTTTCGGCCATTCGGCAGGAACAAGCTGGCCCGGTTTTTCACCTTGTTTCTTTTTGGTTATAGGCAGTGCGGGACGCTTGAAGTCTTCACGCGCTTCTTTCGGAATACGGCCGTTAAGAATTGATTCAGAACGAAGGCGACGACCAATAGTTCTTTCCATCATTTCGCCAAGCTCAAGAATCCGATCAACATTAACGCCAGTATCGATCCCCATCTCATCCATCATCACAACCATATCTTCGAGCACTGAGAGGCCGACAACATTAGGATCTTTATAGTAATAAGATCCGGTGCCTAAGCCCGGCACGCCGTCAACAAAGTTGGCAGGCTGACCGCCGGTACCGCCGAGGGTCGCTTCAAAATTGGTAATCCCGGCCTGCAAGGCGGCCAGAACATTGGCATTACCCCAACCCCTAGTTACATGAAAATGAGCAATATGCAGATCTGGATTCGGCAGAGCGTCCAAAATCATCGAAAAATAACGGTAAACCTTATTCGGCGGTGCTGAACCGTCGTGATCGGCATGCTCGATATCATCCGCCCCAATACTGAGCCAGCGACTGGTAAATTCAACCGCATCTTCAAAGCGGGTCGGCCCGGAGATCGGACTGCCCCAGATGGTGCTGACCGTACCACACATTTTGATTCCAGCATCATGACATTTTTTGATGCAACGCTCGGCCTCTTTCCAGTAAGCGGGCAGAGTTGAACCGGAATTGGCAAAATGGTGCTCCTCATCAGTCGAGACCATCATTAAGATCCGGTCGGGACCATAGCCCCGCTTCTTCAACTCAATCGCCCTATCGACCGCACTTTCACGAATCGTAATACAGGTCCACTCGATATCATCATGGTTGATACCGCGTTTAGCCAAACGTTTTTTGAAAACATCACTGTGAACATTCTTGAGCAACTCTTCGGCATCCTCAAACTGGGGCATATTACGAGGATTCCCTAAGTTGGTTACCTCCATACGCTTGACCCCGGCAAAAGCCAGTTCCTGCAGATAGAAGGTTTTGGCCCGAGTCGGAATGAAGTGTTCCTCATGCTGAAGACCGTCGCGAATGGTGATATCACCAATATTGACTTTTTTCGGCATTCTTTTAAAGAGGTCAAAAAGATCGTGGTTTGACATAACATTACTCCACTATTACTATTTTTTTTACATTAATATCCGGGATCGGAATCAGCCCCCTGGTTCACAATAGAAAATATGAACCAAAATTCGACTCCATGATTAAGGGGTGGGCGCCAGTCGCCCAATAATCCCGGTTGATGGCGTTGTAAAAAGTTCCGATATCCTGCGATGATGTGTTTTCCCAGAGACTCGATATGTATGGTCTCGCGCCTGGAAAATCACCTCATCTTGTCTATCGAAATTTTTACTTAGCCATCCCCATATAGGGTTGGTTTGTAAAAGACTACTCGCCAGTATAAACCGGCGCTCTCTTTTCACGAAAGGCGGTCAAACCTTCAATTCGATCTTTGGTCGGGATAGTTACCGCGTAACAGTTGGATTCAATCGCCAAACCGCTGCCAAGATCGACCTCGCTGCCATAATTGATCGCATATTTAGCCATTTCAAGAGCAATCGGAGCATTCTTTTTGATCCGCGCCGCCATTTCAAGAGCGGCATCGATAAGGCCGCCTTCCGGGGCAACCTGATTGACCATTCCGATGGCCAAAGCTTCATCGGCTTTAGCCCGATGCGCGGTAAAAACCATCTCTTTAGCTTTACCCTTACCCAGTAAACGGGCCAGACGCTGGGTGCCGCCAGCGCCGGGAATAATTCCCAAACTGGTTTCAGTCAAACCCATGACCGCATTGGGAGCGGCAATTCTGATATCTGAAGCCAAGGCCAACTCAGTCCCACCGCCAAAGGCATAGCCATTGACCGCAGCAATAACCGGCTGGGGCAGATTTTCAACCATAGTAAAGGTGTTGCGAATCATCTGGATATACTGCTTCACTTCAATCGGGCTCATCGTCGCCCGTTCTCTCAGATCAGCTCCGGAACAGAAAGATTTTTCCCCGGCTCCAGTGATAACCACAACTCTCACGGTTTTATCAACACTAATTTCGCTGACCAACTTGTTTAAGTCTGCCAACAGCTCCCGACTTAATGAGTTCATACTCTCGGGACGGTTTAAAGTCACGATGAGAACACCGTCACGATTTTCAGTTAATAATAATTCAGACATTTTAAACTCCTAAATTAACTGCTCAGATGCCCACTATAAAGCTATAGCAAATAACGACGAACATTGCTTCGCCCACTTCGAAGGGGACACGGCTCCGCTCGTCACGGGCTGAAGCCCGGCCTGGAGGCATGTCCCCGTATCGAGATAGTTTGAAACAACACCTGAATAGTTACGTTTTTACAATGTTAAAAATCTTCACACCCGGCGCTGAAAGCCAACATGTGACTGTTGCCGCTTTTTGTCACTTGGGCCTGGTGCCGGGCCACGGCCAGTAAGGCCTGAGAGTCGATACCGGTCTTTATCCCCATACGATCAAGACAGAAAAGAAGATCTTCAGTTGCCAGATTTCCGGCAGCCCCTGGAGCATAGGGACAACCGCCAAGTCCTCCGGCAGCAGTATCGTAACGATCAATACCGGCCTGGAGACCGGCGATCACACAAGCCAAAGCCCGACCACAACTATCATGGAGATGGAGACCTAAATCAACCTTCGAGAAACGCTCTTGCAACTGAGTTGAAAAATTATAGACCTGATCGGGAGTCGCTACCCCCAAGGTGTCACAGAGAGTAATCTCGATAAGACCCAGAGCACTCAAACTTTCGACCAATCGGTCAACTGCCGAAAAAGCGATATTCCCTTCATAAGGACAACCAAAAACATTAGAGATCGAAACCCGACGCGCAACACCATCAGGTACGGATTTTAACATGGCTTCAATCTCAGCCAGGGTTTCCGTTTGAGGACAACCCAGATTTTTCCGGTTATGGGTGTCACTGGCTGATATAAAGAAAACAAGTTTATCAACGCCCGCCGCCAAAGCCGGTTCCAAACCACGCCGATTCGGAACCAGAGCTGCGGTTGTCAATCCCGCAAGCGGCTTAATCGCCTTAAATACAGCGGCGGCGTCCCGAAGCTGCGGAATCGCCTTAGGGCTGACAAAAGAGCTGACTTCAATCTCTCTGAAACCACAGTTTCCCAGATCATCAACAAGCTTGATCTTGGTCTCCGTCGGGATAAAGTCGGCAAGATTCTGCCAACCATCCCGAGGTGCTACTTCGACCAAACGAACTGCCGCTGGCAAACTATCGTAATAAACAGTCAACTCTGCCTAAATCAGAGAGCGGGCAATAACCAAGCGTTGAATTTCTGAAGTACCTTCACCGATATCAAGAAGTTTTTGATCGCGATAGAAACGTTCTACATCATACTCCTGCATCAAACCGTAACCACCATGAATCTGAACCGCATGGTTAACCACCCGACCCATAGTTTCGGAACAGTAAAGTTTACCCATAGCCGCTTCGCGGGAGAAAGGACGGTTGTTACTGCGCAACCAGCAGGCTTTATAAAGCAGATTACGAGCCAGCTCAATCTCCATCGCCATATCGGCAAGTTTAAACTGAGTCACCTGAAAATCAAACAGGGGACGATTAAATTGAATCCGTTCTTGAGAATATTGCAAAGCTTTATCAAAAGCGCCCTGAGCGCCGCCTAAGCCCATAGCCCCAATACTCAAACGACCGCCGTCAAGGGTTGCCAGCATCTGATGAAAACCTTCACCCCGACCACCAAGTAGATTTTTGGCCGGTACCCGGCAATCATCAAAGTAGATCTCGGTCGTATTAGAAGAACGCCACATCATCTTGCCATGCATGGGGCGGCACTCCATCCCGGCAGTTCCGGCGGGCACCAAAATGCAACTCATTTCATTGCGCCCATCATCCCGTTTACCGGTAATTGCCTGGACAATGATAACCCCGGTATTTGGAGCTGAGGCATTGGTAATAAAAATTTTAGAACCGTTAATAACCCACTCATCACCATCAAGTACGGCATTGGTTTTCGAGTTACCGGCATCAGAGCCAGCGTTGGGTTCGGTCAAACCAAAACCAGCCAGGATCTCGCCGGTACAAAGCCGCGGCAACCACTCTTTTTTCTGCTCGTCGTTACCATAGTAGTAGATCGGACCAATACCTAAAGAGTTTCCGGCGGCAACTGTCGCCGCCTGAGAGCCGTCAACCCGGGCAATTTCTTCAACCGCAATAATATAAGAGGTATAGTCGAGCCCTGAACCACCATACTCAGGCGATACAAACATCCCGAAAAGCCCGAGATCCCCCATCTTCTGCGTCAGTTCCAGAGAAAATTCTTCTTTCTGATCGAGTTCCTGAGCCAGAGGAGCTATCTCTTTTTCAGCAAAACCACGCACACTTTTACGTAAAATTTCCTGTTCTTCCGACAAATCATAATTAAGCGCCATTGGTTCACCCCTTCCTTTTATCCCACCTTACGTTAACTGTTAAACTAAAACCAAAAAAAATATCGGTTGACAACTTCAAAAGTTGCGCACTGTTATATTATTTAACGAAGCTTGTCAACGAAAAATCATTTAACCTGTGCCTGAAGTTGTCCGAAACCACCTTTTTCCTCCAACTCTGCATTATACTCAAAAAAATTGTTAGGTTTTCGGTCAGGCACTGACTATTCAGCTTGGAGGGCGGTCAGGCGGTTTCCCGGAACGTCTCGTAAAATTTCGTCGTTTTTCCCAGCGAGTGGAGTGCCCGAAATTGAAGCTGTTTGAGCGAGGCACGAGCGAGTTCTTCAATTTCAGCGTAATGAGCGTTGGAAAAACAGAAATTTTACTTAAAAAGTGGAGGGGAACCGCCTGAACGCCCGGTGGTGGTTTCAATTTCAACAGGACGCAGAACAATCACACAAAATTTATTTCTCCTGACAAAATGATTGACAAAGAAAAAAAAAAACATTAGTAAGCGCCTCGAATCTGCTTGACGACAGTTTTACCGGCGGTGTAGCTCAGGTGGTTAGAGCATACGGCTCATATCCGTAGTGTCCGGGGTTCAATTCCCTGCACCGCCACCATTTCCCTCCCCCTCCCTTTTAAACAGATAAAAACCTGTAAAAACCTGCAATTTCACTTCATAAATTTTTTATTCTGCAAAACAGTTGCAATCTAACGCTACTACTGATACATTAAATCCCGCCAAATGACCAAACATCTTCTCTTCATTATGGTCTTATAGCTGTTGACCTATTCACTAATACAGGAAAAGTGCGATGCTGGCTTTCATTTTTGACCCTCACCCCGAATCGGCTAAAGAAGTCGCCTTGCTGGCTAAATCAATTGGGCTGGAAACAAAAATACTAAAATCTCTAGCTGAACTGATCACATCCTTGCAGGTAGAATTGCCGCGCATCATCATCAGTGAAGCAATAATCAGCGGGTATGATGATTTTATCATTCTTGAACTTATAAAAAATGATAAAAAACTGCAAAACATTCCGGTCATTATAACCACCAGTCATGTAACCCGCGAAAATATCATTAAAGCCAGAAAACTTGGAGCCAGCGGCTTTATCACAAAACCTTTCGATAAAGCGGGCCTCATTAAACAGATAAAACTGGCTCTTAATATCCATGACATCTCCTCAACCAGCAAGCCTCCGACAAAGATCGACAGAGACCAGGGAACTCAGCAAAAACTCTCTCTCAAAACCATCAACAATGAGCGTTTAAAAAGCCAGATCATGCAAAAGATTGAGGAAGTTCCATCTCTTCCGGCAATCGTCTACAAGATTATGGAGATGGTCAACAGTGATAAATCGAGTGCCAAAGATTTTGAAAAAGTAGTCGCCCAGGATCAAGCCCTGGCGGCCCGTATGCTGCGTATGGCCAACTCCTCATTCTATAGTCTGTCACGCAAGGTATCAACAATCAGCGATGCGGTTGTCTATTTGGGGCATAATACCATCCGCAGCTTAGTTCTCGGGGCCTCGACCTCATCACTTTTCAAACGTAGCTTGCCAGCCTACGGCTATCAACGAGAGGGACTCTGGCAACATGCCAACATTGTCGCTTCGATTTCCCGTAAAGTTGCTGCAGCAGCCCGTCTGACCCCGGAAGAGATCGAAAGCTGTTATGTTTCCGGCTTACTGCACGATATCGGCAAACTGATCCTGGGACCTTTTGCCCAGCAACAGACGGATAACTTTGTCGGCTTGTGCCAGGAAGGAACAGAACTTTCCGATGTCGAAAGAAAACTGCTGGGATTTAGCCACGGCGAGATCGGACGTATCCTGCTCGACAAATGGAAATTACCGAGAAATCTGGTTGAGACTGTTCACTATCACCACCAACCGGAAATCAGCACCTATGCACCACGAGAAACCTTAACTGTCTCAATAGCCAACTCGATCAGCAACCAGTTTGGCTTTGCCCTGGAAAGTGAACAACCGGAAAATGACCCGGAAGCCTTCATTCGACGACTGCAAAGACTTGGCCTTGACCCGCAATGGCCTCAAAATGAAGAAGAAAACATCAAGATACTTGCTGATGATATTATCTCCATGCTCAATAGCTTTAGCTAACTTAAGGAACACTTATGATCCCTCTACCTGCAAACCTGGTTCAAGCCATCCTGGCAATCCATTTGTCTATGGAGATGGAAGAACTCTATGCTGCTCTCGGAGAGCATTTAAGCAAACTCTTCGGAATTCATCAATTCTCTTGCTTCCTCTACAATAATGATAGTCACTGCTACAGCCTCGACTACTCAACCAAAATTGAAACTTCATACTGGGATGAGGTTGTCTTCAATGATGAAGAAGCTCCGTTTGCAGCACTTTTCAGCACTGATCCCCTGCTCTTTCCAACTCCTCTTCTCTGGTTTGGAGGACGTTACGACATGTACTGGGCTAAAAAACTGACCCATGATCATGAAACGGCTGCGGCGATTGTTTTCCATGAGTTTCCAGAAAATATGGATGAGCATGCTATTTCACTGCGATTTCTCTTAAACCATTTTACTGCGGCCCTGGTTCGTACCACTATCTACTGTGAAATGCGCAACACCAAAGAGGAGCAAGCTACCCACCTCGATCTGATCAACGAAATGGGCACTATGGTCGGCAGTAAATCACTGGAAGCAGTATTGGCGACATTGATGGGAATGGCTTTAAGGATAATGCATGCCGAGGTCGGTTCTATTTTGCTCTATAATGACAAGGGGGAGTTAACGACAGAGGTTGAGTGGGGATTAAATGACGAATGTCTTAAATCCCTTCATTTTCTGGATCCAGCCAAAACCCCATACCTGGAAAAAATAAGCTCAACCAAGGAGATTTTTTTCGAAAAAGATTTAAGTAACAACAACCAACTAGTATTACAAGATGACCAGCACCAAGTAAATTCGATCGCCTCTTTTCCGCTCTTTACGCAGCACAAATATTATGGCCTTCTGAATGTGGTCAATATTAACGTCAATACGCTCTCTAATGAACAAGAGCTAGACACGCTAAGAACTATTTCTCAACTGGCTGCAACCACTATTGAAAACTATCAACTCCACACTAAACAGCCATAAGGAAACAACTCAATTTCATTATGAGTCGCATAAGATTAAAGCTACCCGAACCCCAGCAATTCATCTACTCCACCGAGATCGCACCAAGAATCAGCGACATCAACTACGGCAACCATTTGGGCCATGATCGTCTTATTACCCTGCTCCATGAAACCCGTCTCCGTTTTATGGCAAAGCACGGATTCAGTGAACTTGACGTTGACGGCAGCAGTATCATCATGGCAGATCTGGCCATCTCCTATAAGACCGAAGTCATTTATGGCGAATGCCTGACGGTTGACATCGCTTTGATTGACCCCTCCCGCGCCGGCTGTACTTTCTTTTATCTGGTGAGAAAAAAAAGTGACCAAAAAGAGGTTGCCAGAGCCACCACCGGAATCGTCTTTTTCGATTACCAAAAGAAAAAAATCACCCGCATGCCCCCCGCATTTGCCGCCCTTTTTTAAACAGATAAAAACCCCTTTGCCTTAATAACAACAGCCGTCTTGATCGCCTGCTGATCACGCTGCTCCCGTGTGAAAAGAGGGTGCTGCAGGAACCGATACTTTAACTTAGTGCCTCTATAAAAAAAACACTGGCATTACTATATATAAACTACTGAATGAAATTCGCTTAAATGGAAATTATAGATCGGGAAATTACCCCATGAAAATTCTTCACACCTCAGACTGGCATTTGGGCCGCTCGCTCTATGGCCGAAAACGCTATGATGAATCTTCGGCATTTCTTGACTGGCTCGCTGATTTGATTGTGAGCGAGGGTGTTGATGCCTTGCTCGTGGCGGGTGATATTTTTGATACGAG